>JAPLEL010000043.1 GCA_026391415.1 Bacteroidota bacterium | reverse complement strand
TTCTCCGTGCGGATAAATATATCTTTTGCCTTTTGTTCCAGCACTTAATAGAATAGAACCCATACTAGCAGCTAAACCCATACAGATAGTGCTTACTGGGCTTGATATCATTTTCATGGTATCGTACATAACCATTCCACTAGTTACAACGCCACCAGGACTATTAATGTAGAACTTGATTTCAGTTTTTGGTTTGTCGGCATCAAGCAATAACAATTTGCTTACAATATCACGAGCAGATTTATCGTCTACAACGCCCCATAAATAAACCGCTCTTTTTTCAAAGAAAAGTTTCTCCATTTTTTTTACCATAAACCCACCCATCGGCTCTTGCTTTTCTCCTTTTGGATCCTCTGCTTCTTCGTCTTCCATCAAGTAAGGGTTGATGATATATTTTGATTGCATCATGGTTATATTATTTTACTGGGTATTAATCTTTTTTTAATTTTCTAGGATTGGTCAACAAAACTTCATCTACCAAACCATATTCTTTGGCTTCTATTGCTTTCATCCAAAAATCACGATCGCAATCTGCAGCAACAGCTTCAACTGTTTTATGCGTGTGTTCTGCAATTACTTCGTATAATTCGAACTTTAGCTTTTTAATTTCGCGTGCTGTGATTTCAATATCAGTTGCTTGACCACCAATTGCACCAGATGGTTGGTGTAACATAATTCTGCTGTGTTTTAATGCGGTTCTTTTTCCTTCTACACCGGCACATAATAAAACAGCACCCATACTAGCAGCAATACCTGTACAAATAGTTGCTACATCGGGGCTAATAAATTGCATGGTATCATAAATACCCAAACCAGCGTAAACACTACCTCCTGGGCTATTAATATACATTTGAATATCACGCGTACGATCGGTACTTTCTAAAAAAAGTAATTGCGCTGTAACAATGTTTGCTACATAGTCATTAATACCTTCTCCTAAAAAAATAATTCGGTCCATCATTAAACGGCTGAACACATCCATACTAGCTACATTCATTGGACGTTCTTCAATGATATAAGGCGTAAGATTGGTAATGCCGTGTTGCTTGTAATTGTGCAAGGTAGCACTGCTGATACCCCTATGTTTTACAGCGTATTCTTCAAATTCTTTTCCTAGGTTCATATTCGATTATTTTCTTATTGAAGGTAAGTATTTTGGGAGTTTTTAACAGGTGCCAATTTTCAAATACTTAGTTTTTAACAGTTTCTGTAAAATTAATGGTGATGGTGGTGCAATTTTTCTGCAAAAGCTTCTGCTGTAATGGCTTCATCTGTTGCTTTAACCTGCGTTTCTAATAATGTAAATAGTTTATCGGCACTAATGCGATGGTAACTATCTTCCACAAATTTCTTGTCTTGCATCATGCGGTTGGCATAATCATCAACCCATTGTTGGTTATCGCCCAAAGCACCTAATTGGCCGCCCATATAACTGAATAATTGCATTTTTGCAAAATCACGAATATCTTCTGGTAAAACCTCCACTTTATTATCGATAATTAACTTGCTGCTAATTAAAGTCCATTTCAATTGGTTTAAAAAGCTAGGATATTCAGCTTCTGTTTCTGCCAATGTCTTTGGTTTTTCGCCACCTACTTGTAACCAACGCTTTAAAAAGCTTTCAGGAAATTCCATATTGGTATGGTCAATTAAGTGATGGTAAACTTGGTCGTGAATTTGGTTGCGTGCTTGCTGCGCAAAATGGGTTTCAATTTCTGCTTTAACTGCTGCTTTGAAATCTTCTTCGGTTATGATTTCGTTGTTAGGATAAACAGTTGCAAAAAAACTTGCGTCTAAAGCGGCTTTTTCTACAAATCCAATTTTGGTAATAGTCATTTTGAAAGTTTTATCTGCAGATCCAGCTTCGTCTTTGTTTAAGCCTAGGTCAGATAAAACCACTTCTCTTTCTTTGTCTTCAAATGCTGTAGCCAAGTGTACGTCTACAATATCATCTTTCTTTTTACCAATTAATTGCGCCCTAAATCCTTCAGCAAAATATTTAATTAGCAAGCTATTTGCTTTGTTTATACCATTCTCCAACATATTTCCATCAGCATCTAATTCTGTGAAAGTTACATTCAATACATGCTCTTCGGTGCTTGCTATTTCTGGCTCGGTCATGTTGCCATTGCGTGTTTGTAATCTTTCAACTTCTTCTTGCACCATGCTATCAGTCACCTCAATTTTAAAATTGGTTACATTGATTTTGGTAGTGTCTAATGAAAATGCTGGTTTTAAGCCAATTTCAAAAGAGAAATCAACATCGCCAGGATTATTCATGTCTAAACTGCTTCCTTCGTTTTCTAGTGGAAGCGGTTGTGCAAATATGTCTAATTGCTCTTTGCTTAAATAAGCATTGAGTTCTTTTTCTACTGTTTTAAGTACTTCTTCTTGAAAAACACCTTGACCATGCATTTTCTTTACCAATCCAGCAGGAACCATTCCTTTACGAAATCCTGGGATATTAGCAGTTTTGGCATATTGCTTAAGATTCTTCTCAAAATTGCCATAATAGTCTTCTTTACTCAACTTAACTGTGAGCTTGTCATTCAGTAAGCCAATGTTTTCACGGTTAATACTTGCCATACTTGTTTTTTTAAAGTCTTGAAATTTGGGTTGCAAAGGTAAGGGTTTGCCCCAAAAGGGAGCCATAGATTCTTTGAAAGATGCGCTAAAAAAGCCTGGCTGAATAAAAAGTCTGCAATTTTAGTAAAACAAAAGGCCCACCGAAGTGAGCCTTTGTATAACTAATTGTAAATCAGTATGTGCGGATGACAGGGGTCGAACCTGCATGCCTCGCGGCGATAGATCCTAAGTCTATTGCGTCTGCCAATTTCGCCACATCCGCAATCCCAATTGCTTTTTGCAAAGCTTCTATACCGGTAATCTTAGGAATTATTCCGGCTGAACGTGCGCAAAAGTAGGGGATTTGCTAGAAAAATTCATTTCAGACTTGAATTAATTTATTTAATCACGTCTTGCTTGCTGATTACCAGAATATCGTCTACTATCGCCACCTCTAAAAGAGCGTCTTTCATTGCTTTGATAATGTCTTTGAACAGGTTTTTGCTTAACCGAAGGCGCAATATGTAAAGAAGTATTGGCCATTGCATAAGGATGGTCTGTTACTACGGGAACCGGTATTGAAATTAATTTCTGAATATCCCTTAAAAACTCTTTTTCCTCTGAATCACAGAAAGAAAAAGCAATTCCACTAGCACCCGCTCTTCCTGTACGACCAATTCGGTGTACATAAGTTTCAGGAACATTCGGTAATTCAAAATTAATTACATGCGATAGTTCATCTACATCAATGCCTCTTGCAGCAATATCTGTAGCAACCAAAACACGGGTATGTCCAGTTTTAAAATTCGTTAATGCGCGCTGACGTGCATTTTGCGATTTATTACCATGAATGGCTTCTGCTCCAATTTTTGCACGCAATAAATCTTTTACTACTTTATCGGCACCATGTTTGGTTCTTGTAAAAACAAGGGCACTCTTAATGGCGGTGTCTTGTAATAAATGCGTTAGCAATAATTTTTTATTTTCTTTCTCTACAAAATAAACAGCTTGCTGAATTGTTTCTGCGGTTGATGAAACGGGTGTTACTTCAACTTTTAAAGGATTGTGTAAAATGCTGCTTGCTAGTTTGCTAATTTCTGCAGGCATTGTTGCAGAGAAAAACAATGTTTGTTTTTTAGTTGGTAATAATGTAATTATTTTTTTCACATCATGAATGAAACCCATGTCTAGCATACGGTCTGCTTCATCTAGAATAAAAAATTCTACATCTTTTAAACTGATATAACGTTGGTTAATTAAGTCTAATAATCTACCAGGTGTTGCAATTAAAATATCTACACCATTGCGTAATGCATTGGTTTGAGATTGTTGCGAAACGCCACCAAAAATTACCAATTGTTTTAATCCAAGATTTTTACCATAAGCGGCAAAACTTTCTTCAATCTGAATAGCTAATTCACGTGTTGGTGTTAAAACAAGTGCTTTGATACCGCCTTTAATTGCTTGGCCTGTATATTTTTGTTTGCATAATAATTGTAAAACTGGAATGGCAAATGCAGCCGTTTTTCCAGTACCAGTTTGGGCGCAACCCAATAAATCTTTTCCCTCTAAAATAATAGGGATTGCTTGTTCTTGAATGGGTGTAGGTGTGGTGTAACCTTCATTCTTGAGCGCACTTAGTATGGGCTCAATGAGGTTTAATTGTTCAAATAACAAAATAATATACGTTTAAATATGAACACCCAAAATTGCTTGGGTGGTATATAACCTTTCCAGAAATGACTTGATGAACTTTGTCACGGAAGTAAATGATCAGTCGATAGAGAGCCTATATGAATGCTGCAAAGGTAGTGTAAATAAAATTAAAGGCTTGTTAAGGTGCTATTTTAAGCCTAATTGAAGGATATTAAGGCAATAATGGCCTCTAAATATTGCTGGTCAATGGTATCGAAATTATTGAGTTGTTCGCTATCAACATCTAAAACACCCACTACTTTTTCATTAACAATAATCGGTACAACAATTTCTGATTTAGACAAACTGCTACAAGCAATATGTCCTGGAAATACAGCAACATCAGGTACAATTAAGGTTTTTGCAGTCGACCAACTACTGCCACAAACACCCCTGTTTTTGGTAATTCTAGTGCAAGCAACTGGGCCTTGAAAGGGTCCAAGCACTAGCACCTCATTTTTTACCAAATAAAATCCTACCCAAAACCAGCCAAACTGTTCTTTAAGGGCAGCAGCAATATTTGCAAGATTAGCAACTAGGTCTGATTCGCCTTCTACTAAAGCTTTAATCTGCGGAATCAAAGATTCGTATTGTGCTTTTTTAGTACCATCAATTAGTTTGAGATCTTCTGCCATTGTTCAAAGATACTAGTTTAAAAAAACAACAAGAATTTGTAACTGGTTTTTGTTGCAATAATTATTCATCGATAAGAAGAGGAAGGCTGAAAATAAATAGCTAAATGTATTTTCCAACAACAGGTAGCTTTTTAAATTCTTTTTTTTCTACCAATAATATAAACCAAGTAAATATGATTAATAATAGAGTGCCTGTTGAAAGCTTGAACCAAAAAGGATCGTAGAAATAAAGTAGACCTTTTTGAATAAAGAAAATGGCTACTACAATTACTATATATGCAACTAATTTTTTCCAAGCATAAGGAATTGGATATGCTTTTTGTCCCCAAATAAAACTAATAACCATCATTGTTCCATAGCAACTAAATGTGGCCCAAGCACAAGCCAAATAACTATAATATGGAATAAAAAACCAGTTAATGCATAAAGTAATTGCTGCGCCTATAATGGTTATTAATGCACCAGCCATTGTTTTATTACTTAGTTTATACCAAACACTTAAGTTGTAGTAGATTCCTAAAAACATATTTGCTAATAATAAAATAGGCACTACTTGAAGCCCTACCCACATATTAGGGTTGCGAATAAATTGTTTCCAAATATCTAAATACAATACCACCATTAAAAACATAAAGCAAAGTGTAATGACAAACAATTTCATTACACGAGCATATATTTTAGGGGCATTTGATTCTTGCGATTGTTTAAAGAAAAAAGGTTCAGCACCCATTCTAAATGCTTGCACTGCTAGGGTTATTAAAATGGATAATTTATAACAGGCCGAATAAATAGCTACTTCTGTTTTTGCAGCTTTAAGAGAACTAACAGGTGCCAACCAACCAAGCATCAGTCTATCAAAAACTTCATTAATCATTCCGCCAAAACCAACAATAATTAGCGGCAAACTATATACCATAATTTCTTTCCATAATGCTTTGTTGAACTTCCATTCAAAACCAAAAAACTCTTTGCTCAATAATAAAAGCACAATAATGTTTTGGATTAAGTTAGCCAATAAAATATAGCCAACAGCCCAGTCTGCACGGTAATATTGTGCCATCCAATGGGTTGGGTTATTGGCCACAAGAGACGGGCAAACACTAATAAAAAAATAGGTAGTAAATACCACTACTAAAATTCCGCCAATTTTTATAAAGGCAAACTTTAGTGGCTTATTTTCTTGCCTTAGTTTGGCAAAAGGAATGCCACACAATGCATCAATACCAATAATGGCGGCAGCTAAAATAATATATTCGGGGTTTGCATCTATTTGCAAGGCCATTGCAATAGGCGTTCTAAATAGTATTAGCAGTGTAGATAAAAACAGCGTTGAAATAATTAATGAAATGCTAGTGGTATTGTATACTTCTTGTTGGTCTTTATTATTAGAGAAGCGAAAAAAAGCGGTTTCCATTCCGTAAGTGAATACCACGTTCATGAATGGAATAAAGGAATAAATTAATGATTGCTCGCCATAAATTTCTATCGATAATTTATAAGTTAAATAGGGCGTTAACAGATAATTGATTAACCGGGCTGCAATAGAACTGAGTCCGTACCAAAGTGTTTGTCCTGCTAATTTTTTTATACCACTCAATGCATTTGTGTTTTATCTGAGCAACCAAAACTGCTTGTTCAGTTTGCTAATGTACAGAATGTGTGCTTAATGTTCGTGAATTGGTGCTTTCCTATTATTTCCTATACCCGGGGCTGCAAACATTGGTTCTTGTAAAAAGCTACTATCTGTTAGGGTATTTAAAAAAGCACGTATTTGCCCTATTTCAAAATTAGATAATGGTAATCTGTTTTTTAAAAGGGAATCCGTGGTTGGCCCTAGCACCATATTTTTTCTATAATGTTCTAGCACATTTATTAGAGAATTGAATCGACCGTCGTGTTCGTAAGGAGCAGTGAGGGCAATATTTCGCAAACTTGGTACTTTAAACAACAAGGAATCTTTAGGGTTATTGGTAATTTTCATCCGCCCCTTATCTTTTAAAAAATTATCAATGGATAGGCCAATATTTCGAAAGTTGAAATCGGTAAAAAATGGGGGAGGATGGCAGCTCACACATTTTTTCTGAAAAATCTCATAGCCCAATTGTTCGGGCAAAATAAAGCTAGTTTCTCCGCGCAGCACTTGATCATATTTGCTATTGGCACTAACTAGGGTTAACATAAATTGACTAAGGGCTTTGCCAAGTCTTTCTGTGTTAATGAGTGGATCTCCAAATGCAGCTTTAAATAAACTAGCATAACGTGCATTTATTTTTAATTTTCGAATTACATTTTCAATGCTTTCACCCATTTCATTTGGCGCTGAAATATGCATTAATGGTTGGAGCTGTAAATCATTAATTCCACCATCGGCCATGAATTTTTTTTGCCAAGCAAGGTTTTGCAATGAAGGGGCATTGCGTGTAGTTTGTCCGTTATTATAGCCATGACTTAGTGCATGGTCGTAAGTAGCAAATGCACTAAATTGTTGGTGACAAGATCCGCAACTAATTTTTCCGTTTTTACTTAATTGCCCATCATAAAATAATTGCTTGCCAAGTGCAATGCCTTCTTGTGTTAAAGGATTGTTTTTGAAATCATATACTGGTGCTGGCCAGCCTTTGGGAACTTTAAAACTAACTGGGTGTGGTGTATTGCTAAAATCTATCCAAGCAATGCCCGATATAATGACTAATAATGTAATGACAATAGCTATTATTTTTTTCATTACTATTTTATTGAAAACAGGTTAACATAATTAATGAATTGTTTTTTTCAACACGGATTAGTTTAAGTTAATTTTTTTTCGAAACGATTTATTTTCTGCGATTCTTTTTTTGCTTTCAATTCTTCGCTCAATACTAGCTTTACTAGGCTTGGTGGCCATTCGGGCTCTTTTAATAATTAGTGCTTTTGTAACTAGGTCCTGCATTTTGTCAACCACATTTTCTTTATTACTTAATTGTGATCTTGACTCCTGCGACTTCACCAATAAGTTTCCATCGGCACTAATTCGGTTGGCTAGTTTTTGTTGAAGTAGCTGCTTTTGTGTATTGGATATTAGTGTTGAATTCGCA
>JAPLEL010000200.1 GCA_026391415.1 Bacteroidota bacterium | reverse complement strand
ATTGCGCCAACCATTGCCGCATTATTACATATTCAAATGCCTAGTGGATCTGTAGGAAAAGTATTAGAAGAAATGATAAAATAGAAGATAATATTTCATCTCTTCCTAAAAAAGAAATAGGCTATATCAAAATTGATATAGCCTATTTCTTTTTATTAAATTAGTATCTATTTTATGTAAATACTTATGCTGTTTTTAACTGCAATTAATTTTGCAATTTCAATTGTAAATTTTGGTCAAGTGCCTCTAAGAACTCCTCTGTGTATAAATAGTGTTCTCCATGATTTACTTTGTTTCCATAAATACAAACCGCTAAATCCTTAGTCATTTTACCACTCTCAACTGTTTCTACACACACTTCTTCTAAAGCTTGGCAGAAATTAATTAATGCTTGGTTATTGTCTAATTTACCACGGAATTCTAGCCCACGAGTCCAAGCAAAAATCGATGCTATAGGATTAGTAGATGTTGGTTTTCCTTTTTGGTGCTCACGATAATGACGTGTTACAGTGCCATGTGCTGCTTCGGCTTCCATTACTAAACCGTTTGGTGTTACTAGTGTTGAAGTCATTAGTCCTAAAGAACCAAAGCCTTGTGCAACAGTATCACTTTGAACATCACCGTCGTAATTTTTACAAGCCCATACAAAATTACCATTCCATTTTAACGCACTAGCTACCATATCGTCAATTAAACGGTGCTCGTAAGTTATCCCTGCAGTTTGGTATGCTGCTTTAAATTCATTTTGATATACTTCCTCAAAAATATCTTTAAAACGACCGTCGTATTTTTTAAGAATGGTATTTTTAGTAGACAAGTATAAAGGCCATTTTTTAATTAGTGCTTGATTAAAACAAGCACGTGCAAAACCAAAGATACTTTCATCGGTATTGTACATGGCCATTGCAACGCCATCTCCTTTAAAATTATACACTTCAAATTCTTGGTTTGTTCCATCTTCGCCTTCAAACTTAATGGTAAGTTTACCCTTGCCCTTGGTTACAAAATCAGTTGCACGATATTGGTCTCCAAATGCATGCCGTCCTATACAAATAGGTGCTGTCCAGTTAGGAACCAAGCGAGGTACGTTAGCGCAAACAATTGGCTCACGAAATACAGTACCATCTAATATATTACGGATAGTGCCATTAGGGCTCTTCCACATTTGTTTTAATTTGAACTCAACTACACGCTCTTCATCTGGAGTGATGGTGGCACATTTAATTCCTACCCCGTGTTCTAAGATAGCATAAGCTGCATCAATAGTTACTTGATCATTGGTTTCATCGCGGTATTCCATTCCTAAGTCATAATAGCGAATGTCTACCTCCAAATAAGGAAGGATCAATTTATCTTTAATGAATTTCCAAATGATTCTTGTCATTTCGTCGCCATCCAGTTCTACTACTGGATTGAGTACTTTAATTTTTTGCGCCATAACAGTGTCTATTTATTTTAAGGGCACAAAGGTAGTATTTAATCGGTTTTGGCGCAACGATAAACAAAGGATAAATGGTATTTTTTGTACTTATTCAGTAACATTTACAATTAAAACCGGAATTGATAGCTCGTGGCGTACACTTTCAATTGTTTCGCCAAATACATAATCTTTTAAACCTCGATGCCTATGGGCACCCATTACCAATAAGTCTGCTTGGGTAGACTGTACGATTCTTACAATTTCTCTAACCCGATTTTTATACCCTAATACCGTTTCAACTTTATATCCAACCTGGGTTAATTGGGTAGCAAATGCGTCGAGTCGTTCACGGTCTTTTCTGGTTTCATAATCATCACTCGATTCACCAAAATAAGTAGCGGATGCACTTTCTACAATATGTAATAAAATATAAGTAACGTCTTGTTTTCCTTGAGAAACAGCATGGGCAATTATTTTTTCGTCGGCTTCACTAAAATCGAGTGAAACCGCAATACGACGGGCTTCTTTAACCACTAAATTTTGTAAGTTAGGCGCGTCGGCATGCATTCGAGCAATATCTCTTAGCTTTCTTTTTTGTACAAATGGCAAGAATGTCATCATTAAAAACAGCCAAATAAAAATCAAGGCACCAATTACAATCAATGTTTTCCAACCCCAATTTCCTTCATTACTAAATAAAGGAACTGTTTGTTGAATAACCATTGTTACATTTAAATACACTAATACCAACGCTACTAACCAAGCCGCAATTTTTGTGTGGATTTTAATAGCAAAATCGCCCATTGTGGCTTTATCACTTACAAAATGTATTAATGGAATAACTGCAAAACCAAGTTGAACGCTTAATATTACTTGGCTTAATACTAATAACGCATCAATCTTTTCATTTCCAAAATACAAAATGGTAATCACTGCAGGCGCAATAGCTATAACCCTTGTAATTAGGCGCCTTAATAAGGGATTGATACGAATTTTTAAATAGCCTTCCATTACAATTTGTCCTGCAAGTGTTCCTGTAATGGTACTGCTCTGACCAGCTGCAATTAAAGCAATGGCAAATAAAATTGGCGCTAATTTACTACCCAATAAAGGGGCTAATAATTTATGTGCTTCTTCAATTTTTGCTACTTGCGTATTACCCGAACTAAAAAAAACAGAGGCTGCCAAAACCAATATCGCTGCATTTACAAAAAATGCCAAATTCAGTGCAACCGTACTATCAATCATGTTATACTTGAGCGCACGTTTAATACCAGCGTTATCTGATTTAATTTTTCTAGTTTGAACGAGTGCAGAATGTAGGTATAAATTATGCGGCATTATTGTTGCGCCAATTATTCCTACAGCAATATAAAGGGCATTATTCGATAAAAATGAAGGCATAAACCCTGCAGCAACTGCATGTATATCTGGTTTTGCTAAAAATAGTTCTATTAAAAAGGAAAGCCCAATGATAGCTACCAAGCTTACAATGAAAGCCTCTAATTTTCTAATACCATATCGTTGTAACCACATCAGTAATAGTGTGTCTAAAACAGTAATACATACTCCCCATATTATGGGTAAACCAGTCAATAAATAAATCCCCAGCGCCATACCTAATACTTCGGCTAAATCACAGGCAGCAATGGCTATTTCGGCAAAAACGTATAAACAAAAATTAACAAGTGTTGGGTATACTTCTCTATTAGCTTGGGCAAGGTCTCTGCGTCTTACAATACCCAATCGAGCACTCAAACTTTGCAATAACAAAGCCATTAAGTTACTCATCAGTAATACCCAAATCAAACTATAACCAAATTGCGCACCCCCCTGTAAATCTGTTGCCCAATTACCGGGGTCCATATAGCCTACACTTACTAAATAGGCCGGACCTAAATAAGCAAGAATACGTTTCCACCCTTTGGCTGATTTTGTGGTATCTACCGATTCGTGTACTTCACTCAGTGATTCTGTACCTTCTAACCGATTAGAAATCATATTACCCTAATTAATAGTTCAACAAATCTAAATTAATTCACCCATTAATCTTTTAGATATTCAACTACTAAGCATGAAACACTTAATTTTATAGAAATATTTGTAAACATGCGCAACCTATTGCTTTGTTTCTTTTTAGTGGTTTTGGCTTCTTGTGGGCAAAAGAAAATTGACTTTTCTGGAGAAACACCCATTAAAACAAAAGACTTTATTGATGCATTTAAAATTATTCCAGGCAATTTTTATGTAGCAGATAGCAATTTTATAAAAATTGCAGATACAATAACAATGGGATTAAAAGCTATCACACAATTTATACCTGATACTGCCATTGCAAAGTATATTGGAAAAGAAAAGAAACTGCAGTTCCATCCAGTTGGTAGGATTATTAAAGAAAAGGAAGTTTACTTACTCATAAATATCAAACAACACAATAAAATCAGCTTACTAGTAATGGTGATGAATGCAAAAGATAATACATATTTGGCAGCAAAATTATTATTACAAAACAATCAGCAAGACGATTACGTAT
>JAPLEL010000123.1 GCA_026391415.1 Bacteroidota bacterium | reverse complement strand
TTGAAAATTTGGAATAATACTAAACACCCCAATTGAGCCTGTTATAATACTGGCATTTGCAAAAACAGAATCGGCATTACAAGCAATATAGTAACCACCCGAAGCAGCTACATCACCCATACTTACAATAACCGGTTTTACTTTTTTAGTTAAAGAAATTTCACGCCAAATTACATCGCTAGCAAGCGCACTTCCGCCAGGAGAATTTACACGAAAAACAATGGCTTTAATATCTTCATCTAACCGTAATTTTTGTAACAAGGCCCTAAATGCATCACTACCTACCGATTCATTGTCTCCTTTGCCTCCAACAATATCTCCAGCTGCGTATACCACTGCAATTTTTTTGTCGCCATCTTGTTTAAAATTTGTCGCTTTTGCATAGTCGCTAAAGTGTACAAAATTTATTTTTGAATTTGCTTCGTTTAATAATCGACGATTCATTTCGGCTTTTAATTCATCGTCGTATTTTAATCCATCTAAAAGTTGATTTGAAACAGCATCATATGCAGTTTGAATAGCTCCAGCAACTGCTAATTGACGCAATTTGGCAGAATCCAATTGTCGGGTTACAGCAATTGCTTGTAAAAATTGTGCATATAAATCGCCCATCCAAACACTGGTTTGTAAGCGATTTGCATCCGACATTTGTGTGGCGCGTAATGGCTCGGTAGCACTTTTAAATTTTCCTGCATAAAATATTTGTGGTTGGATTTCTAATTTATCTAACAATCCTTTTAAATACATCATGTTAGACGAATATCCGTCAAACGCTAATCCGCCTTGTGGATGACAATAAATTTTATTGGCGGCACTTCCTATATAATAACCTTTTTGAGAAATGGTTTCTCCGTAAGCCAATACAAATTTTTTGCTGCGTTTAAAATCAACAATCGCTTTTCTAAGCTCTTCACTTGCTGCATATCCATTGGCGTTATTAGAACAAGCAATATAAATTCCTTTAATAGCAGAATCGGATTTTGCATGTTGAATCATTCGAATCACATCATATAAGCTTGGGGCATCTATTGCTTCTCCACCAGTAAACAGGGCTATAGGATTATCAAGAGATTGTTCTTTGAAAGTACTTGATAGGTCTAATACTAGCACTCCTTTTACACCAATATCAGGTTTGTCTGCAGAGGCTGCAGAAGCAACAATTCCAATAATAACAAACACGCCCAAAACGGCAAAAACAACCATCGCTAACAAGGTTGCAAAAAATGATTTGAAAAAGCTTCTCATAAAATTTTATCTTCTTAAATGAAATTAAAGATATTTGAACCTTATTAGTATTAATCAATTATGAATTTAGCGTATTTGCTGATAGGCGGTAACCTTGGTAACAGATCTGCAAATCTGCAAAATGCCATCCATCAAATTGAAAAAAACTGCGGAAAGATTCTAGATTTGTCTGCAATATACGAAACAGCTGCTTGGGGACTCTCCAATCAACCATCATTTTATAACCAAGCAGTAAGCATTCAAACAAATTTAGAACCCAAAGCGTTGATGGAGCAACTGTTAGCTATTGAAACAAATATGGGACGGATTAGAAGCGTTAAACTTGGGCCTCGTTTAATTGACCTAGACATCCTACTAATTGATCAATTGATTTTAGATACTGAAATACTGATTTTGCCACATCCATCAATGGAACAAAGGCGTTTTGCACTATTGCCATTGGCAGAAATTGCTCCTAATTTGATGCATCCTATTTTACAAAAAACGATTCAAGAACTCTTAATGCATTGCTCAGATCAACTCGATGTGCAAAAATTGTAGTGCAGAAGATACAATAGGCGCTTATTTTTGTTACAATACGACCATTTAGTATGAAGCATCATTTTATAACAGTTGAAGGAAATATAGGCGCTGGAAAAACAACGCTTACCAATTTATTGGCTAAGCATTATAATGCCCGCATGATATTAGAAGAATTTGCAGAAAACCCATTCCTAACTAAGTTTTACGAAAACCCAGCACAGTATGCGTTTCCGGTAGAACTGTTTTTTATGGCTGAACGCTACAAACAATTAAAAGATACTTTACACACCAAAGACCTTTTTCATAGTGTTACAATATCTGATTACCTTTTTACAAAATGTTTATTGTTTGCTAAAGTAAACTTACCCGAAGAAGAGTTTCATTTATACCAAAAACTATTCGACATCATACACCAGCAAATCAGCTTTCCTGATATTTTGATATACTTACATGCCCCTGTAAATAAGTTACAAGCGAATATTAAAAAAAGGAATCGCTCTTATGAACAAGCCATTCCAGATACTTATTTGTTTAACTTACAAGAAACCTATACCAATTATATCAAACAACACAATATCAAAACAATTTTCATTGACGCTACTAACGCCGATTTTGTAGGCAATGAAAAACATTTAAAAGTAGTAATTGATGCACTAGACAAAGACTTTGAAACCGGGCAACATTATTTTAGTTTGCCCTAAAATTTCAGAGAACAGTTAATTATGGATACCATACAAAAAACAAATGACCCTGTAGCTGCTATGCGAATTGCTGAATTTCGTAATCTAATGCACGGACGTTTTTTGTTTATTATGGGATTACGCATGATGGGAACGCTGGTAGGATGGTGGGTGTATGAATTAACCAATGATCCATTTGCTATTGGTTTGATAGGATTGAGTGAAGTAATTCCTGCCGTTTCACTTTCTTTATATGCAGGACATATCATTGACATCAGCGAAAAAAGAAAATTACTATTAACTGGTGTATTTCTATACCTAGTATGTGCCATTTTATTATTAATACTATCCACACATATTACTACTAACATTTTAAGTAGCCATTGGATTGTGTTTTGCATTTATATTATTATCTTTTTTACAGGCATTATTAGATCCTTTACTGGCCCATGTTTTGGAACAATGTTAGGGTCAATCGTTCCAAAAAATTTATTACAAAATGCCACCACTTGGAGTCAGGGAGTTTGGCTGAGTGCTTCTGTAATAGGCCATGCTTCTGTTGGATTTTTTATTGCAGGCCTAGGTTATACAAACTCATTGGGCATCATTGTTTTTTTAGTTTTTATTGGATTTGCTTTTATGTGGCGTATTAAATCTAAGCCTGCATTAAAGGAAGCTGGCGAACAAAAAACATTAGAAAGTGTAAAAGAAGGTATTCGATTTGTATTCAAAACAAAAGAAGTTTTAGGCGCATTAACACTCGACCTTTTTGCCGTATTATTTGGTGGCGCAGTTGCTATGATACCAGTGTTTGCTAAAGATATTTTAAAAGTAGGCGCCATTGGATTTGGATGGCTGAATGCCGCATCAGATATAGGTTCTATACTAGTAGTAATTTTACTAACCGTTTTTCCATTACACAAAAAACAAGGTCGAAAATTATTTTTTGCTATTGGCGGATTTGGGATTTGCATGATTGTATTTGCACTGTCTAAATCTTTTTGGCTTTCTTTTGCAGCATTACTACTGAGCGGATTTTTAGATGGAATTAGTGTAGTGATTCGCGGTACAATTCTCCAATTAAAAACACCCGATAATATGCGCGGTCGCGTGATGAGCGTTAACTCAATGTTTATAAATAGCAGTAATGAATTGGGTCAATTTGAAAGTGGCATTGCCGCTAAATTAATTGGCGTAGTTCCCTCTGTTTTATTTGGCGGATGTATGACTATTTTTGTAGTAGCCACTACTTGGTTTAAAGCGCCTGCATTAAAAAAGATGGAATATTAAAATGGTATTATTTAAGGTTAGCCAATAATCCTTCTAAAACAAAATAAACCGCAGGGCAAAAACTAGAATTTTTAATCGTAATCACTGGTTTTTTTAACAACACATCTTCATCGGTATAAGGAAAACGGTGGCAATCAGTTGGCCTTTCTTTGTAAATAGAACAAAAATTATCGGAGCCTAAAAAAGGACAAGGCGATGTTTTGGTTACATAATCGCCTTCGGTATCCATGGTTAAATAAGTATCTATAAATTCCGTCTCTTTAATACGTAAGTACTTACTAATTCGCTTAATATCAGGCATCTTAAACCTAGGCGAATAGTTTTTACAGCAATTAGCGCACTGTAAACAATCAATTTTTTCAAAAGCGGCATCGTGCAGTTCGGGTAAAAGCTTTAAAACCTTGTTTTTATCGGCTTTTTGCAAGAGGTATTTGTACTGTTTTTGGTGTTCCTCACTCCTTTTCTCCCAACTGTCTAATTTAATATCCGGAATCATCTAAAAGTCTTTGATTTATAGTGCAAGTTAGGCCGTTCAATACAAAACAAACAATTTCTTAACAATACTAAATAATGCCAATGCATCAGCTTAACTTTGCGGCGTTAAAATATTACAAGATTAATCGTCTATTTAACTGGTAAATCTGGAACTATCTATGACCCTATTTCAACAACAATCGAACGAATTTCATGGCAGGCATATTGGCCCAAATGCAAAAGACACTAAATTAATGCTCCAAACCATTGGGGTGAATAGTTTAGAGGAACTCATCAGTAAAACTATTCCTGATTCAATTCGAATTAAAGAACCCCTTGATATTCCTGCGGCCATTGGCGAGTATGAATACCTTAGCGAACTTAAAATAGTAGCTGCAAAAAATAAACTGTATAAAACTTATATCGGACAAGGCTATTACGGCACCATTACGCCAAGTGTTATCCTTCGAAATATTTTTGAAAATCCAGGATGGTATACCCAATACACACCCTACCAAGCAGAGATTGCACAAGGGCGTTTAGAAAGTTTGTTGAATTTTCAAACAATGGTTACAGACCTAACTGGTATGTCTATTGCCAATGCCTCTTTATTAGACGAAGCAACTGCAGCAGCAGAAGCAATGGCTATGATTTTCAACCAGGTTAATAAAACAGATAATATTACCAAACCAAAACTATTTGTTGACGCAAATGTATTTCCTCAAACTATTGATGTGTTATATACAAGGGCACAACCTATTGGCATTGAAATAGTGGTAGGTGATTTTAAAACGGCTAGCGTTGACGAAACTTATTTTGGTGCATTATTACAATATCCAAATAACCTAGGCGCTATTGAAGACTATCGTGCATTTAACGATAGTATACATGCCGCAGGTGGTCATGTTATTATGGCTACCGATTTATTGGCCTTAACATTACTAACTCCTCCGGGCGAATTAGGTGCAGATATTGCAGTAGGAAGTGCACAAAGATTTGGCGTACCTATGGGCTTTGGTGGACCACATGCCGCATTTTTTGCAACAAAAGATGCATTTAAAAGAGGCATGCCAGGCCGATTAATTGGAGTGAGTATAGATGCGCAAGGCAATCGTGCATTACGTATGGCATTGCAAACAAGAGAGCAACATATTAAACGCGAAAAAGCAACTTCAAATATTTGTACGGCACAAGCATTGCTTGCAAATATGGCTGCTATGTATGCTGTTTACCATGGCCCAGTAGGATTAAAAAATATTGCTACACGTGTGAGTGAATTAACGCAAAGTTTAACCCAAGCACTTACCGCATTAGGATTTCCAAATATTTACAATACCTATTTCGATACTATTACCGTTCAAGCAAATACTGCAACAATACAACCCATTGCAGAAGCTGCAGGAATTAATTTACGTTACACCAATGCAGATCAAATTAGTATTAGTATAGACGAAACTAGTTCTCAAAAAGACGTGTTAGATATTGTGTATGTATTTGCACAATCAAAAGGATTAAACGAGGCTACCATTGAGTTTGATAATGATTTAGGGTTAACAAATATCCCTGCTTTTGCTAATAGACAATCAAGTTATTTAACACATCCTGTTTTTAATAATCACCATAGCGAAAGCCAAATGATGCGTTATATTAAGCAACTTGAAAACAAAGATTTATCGCTTAATAATAGTATGATTAGTTTGGGAAGTTGCACCATGAAATTAAATGCAGCAACAGAAATGATACCAGTAAGCTGGCCAGAGTTTGGAGGCTTACACCCATTTATTCCAAGTAATCAAAGTTTGGGCTACCAACAAATTATTCAAGAACTAAATGATTATTTGTGTAAAATAACCGGCTTCACTGCTTGTAGTTTACAGCCCAATAGTGGCGCACAAGGAGAGTATGCAGGATTGTTAAGCATTCGTGCATATCACCAAGCAAAAAATGAAGCACACAGAAATTTGGTATTGATTCCAATTAGTGCACACGGCACTAACCCTGCAAGCGCAGTTATGGCAGGATTTAAAGTGGTAGTAGTTAAGTGCGATGAAGCAGGAAATATAGATCTTGCCGATTTAAAATCTAAAGCAATTGAATATAAAAATACGCTAGGTGCTTTAATGGTTACCTACCCTTCTACCCATGGCGTGTTTGAAGAAACCATTAAAGATATTTGTGCAACTATTCATGAAAATGGCGGCCTAGTTTATATGGATGGCGCCAATATGAATGCACAAGTTGGATTAACAAGTCCGGGTATGATTGGTGCAGATGTTTGTCATTTAAACTTACACAAAACATTCGCTATTCCTCACGGTGGTGGTGGACCTGGTATGGGACCAATTTGTGTGAACGATAAATTAGCGCCTTATTTACCAGGACATATTACCAATAAATCAACTACACATCATGCTGTAAGTGCTACAGAATTTGGCTCAGCAAGTATTTTATTAATTAGTTATGCCTACATTAAAATGCTCGGAACAGAAGGCGTTAAACTAGCAACTTCTTATGCAATACTGAATGCAAATTATATGCGTGCGCGTTTAGAAAAATATTATAAAATATTATACGCAGGATCAAACGGCACCTGTGCGCATGAGTTTATTGTTGATCTTCGTCCATTTAAACAAAGTGCAGGTATTGAAGCAGAAGATGTTGCAAAAAGATTAATTGATTATGGATTCCACGCACCAACTATGAGTTTTCCAGTTGCAGGTACCATTATGATTGAACCAACTGAAAGCGAAGACAAAGCAGAACTAGATCGTTTTTGCGATGCCTTAATTGCTATTTACGAAGAAATTCAAGCAATTGAAACTGGCGCAATAGACAAACTAGATAATGCGCTAAAAAATGCACCACATACGCAAGCAGTAGTTTGTGCCGATGAATGGAACCATAGTTATAATAGACAAGTAGCAGCATTTCCGTTACCATATGTTCGCCTAAATAAATTTTGGCCAAGTGTTGCAAGGATTAATAATACGCATGGAGATAGAAATTTAATTTGCACTTGCGAACCAGTTTCGTCTTACGCAGAGAACTAATTTTTTATATTATCCGAAATAACAAAAGCTTATTATACTAATAATAAGCTTTTTTTCGTTAAAATATCAATTATTCGTCAATATTGGTAGAAAATACATATTTAATAAATAAATAACGAATTCACAATTTTTAAATACCTATATGTACATAATTTGTAGTTTAATAGATAAAAAATGTCGCAAAAAGCATTACCCCCAATTGAAATAACAGAAGTTATTTATGATAGGATGTATGTACAAATCAATCACCCCGATTTAAGAAAAAGCTTGTTAACTTACCGTATATTAAATTCAGTAAATAAGCTCATTAGAAAAGGGAGTTTTGTTGGAGAATATATACAGTTAAGTTTAGTACATATGCCAGATGGCAATTACAAAATTTATTTAAGCGAACAAGAAGGTTCAGAATATTCTTTTGAGTTTTTAAAACGAAGTAATTCATGATAAAAAAATACCAAATAGCAAACATAATTTTTCTATTTTGTTTTTTTATCATTACACCAACTCATTCCCAACAAAAATCTTCCACAAATAATATTGACGTAGAAAAAATTCTAGGAGCAGATATTTCTTTTTTACCAGAATTAGAAGCAAGGGGAAAAATATTTTACAATAATGGTATAGCCCAAGATGCTATTTTATTATTAAAAGAAAAAGGGTTCAATTATATTAGACTTAGAATTTTTGTAGACCCTGCTGCAGATAGTGGCTATTCTCCTAAAAAAGGTTTCTGCGATTTAGCACACACACTGGTAATGGCTAAACGCATAAAAGCCGCTGGCATGAAGCTTTTACTAGACTTTCATTATAGTGATACATGGGCCGATCCAGGAAAACAATTCAAACCTGCTGCGTGGAAAAACTTGTCTAACAAAGGAATAGCTAATGCAGTAAAAAAACATACTGTTGAGGTATTAACGGCTTTAAAAAATCAACAAATATTGCCAGATATGGTACAGGTTGGTAATGAAATAAATCATGGGATTTTATGGCCCGAAGGCAATGCAAAAAATTTTAATACACTTGCTAAATTTATTCAAGCTGGCATAGTTGGCGTAAAAAAGGTTAATAAAAAAATTCCTATCATGTTGCATATTGCACTCGGTGGACAAAGCGAAGAATCTATTTATTTTTTAAACCAATTAGCTGCAAGGTATGTACAATTTGATATTATTGGGCAGTCTTATTATCCCCAATGGCATGGCACGCTAGATGATTTAAAAAACAACCTAAATGATTTGGCTATAAAATATCCGCAACCCATTATTGTAGTGGAGTATTCCGAGAAAAAATCTGCCGTAAACGAAATAGCTTTTGGCATACCCAATAAACCCATTAAAGGCAGTTTTATTTGGGAACCTTTAAACACTTGGGAAGCCCTGTTTGACAAGCAAGGTAAAGCAACCGCATTCCTTGCATTATATCCTGAATTTGCAAAAAACTACCTCCAATAATATACCCTGTGTTTGGTATTTTATTACATAGACATTCTAAATAAATTGCGGTTCTTTTTCATTCCTATATAAATGTTTTATATAGGAAAAAAACAGCACTCTTTCATTTCAGTAATTTCAAATTAATTTCTTTATGTATCGTAATGCTTTAAGCGTATTGTTAATCACCCTATTAGTTTCAACTGGCTGTACGGGCAGAAAATCTGGCTCATCTAAAGCCTATATCAAACCACATATAGAGCAATTAGATCCAAATGCAAATACTACCACACCAATAGACAAAGCATTGTTTATTGCTTATAATCGCGAACTGCAAATGAAAATGCAGGCCTATAATATTGACTTTACAAAAGTGCAGGTGTATTTAGACCAAAAGATAATTTTAACCAAAGCAATTGATAGTTCTAAGGCCGAGGTTGCTTCTGGCGTATTGCGTATTATTAATAGTTCTATTATTGACGAAATAACTATCAATGCATACACACCTGGTATAATAGAATCTGTTGATATTGATGGTATAGTTATTAAGTTTGACCAAGGCGGAAGTTTACGATTTGTACCAACTGCTGGGCCAAATGCCGAAGACAATTATGTAATTGCAGGTAATAATTGGAGTGAAGGTTTGGTTGAAATTCAGTACGGTAAAAAAACCTATAAAGCAAGTTGTACAAAATGCCCAAGTATGGCATCTGTACATCCGGTAATAAAACAAGCTGATGTTGATAAAAAAGATATAAAATCTAAAGTACTATCAGGTATTAAAATTAATTAGCACAGCATTCTATTACATCATTTCACTAAGCTCTAACCATTTTAATTCTTTTTCTTCGAGTGCTTTATTGATTTCAATCAGTCTATCACTAAACTTTTGTAATTCCTCGAAACCCAAATTTCCAAGACTCATTTTTTCTGCAATGGTTTTTTTCTCTTCTTCTAAAATGGGCATTTCGGTTTCTAATATTTCAAATTCTCTTTTTTCTTTAAAAGATGGTTTTTTCTTTGGTGCAAGAGCAGCAGTTTCTTTACTAATTGTAGCCTCTTCAATAGTTTGACCCTTGCTTTTATTAGATTCTAATACCTGCCATTTGTTTTCTTTCTTTTCATTGTCTTTTAGCCATAAACGATACTGGGTATAGTTTCCAGGAAAATCTCTCACTTCTCCATCACCTTCAAAAACAAACAAGTGATCTACCAAACGATCCATAAAATATCTATCGTGCGATACAATCATTACGCAACCTTGGAATTCACTTAAAAAGTTTTCAAGCACCGCAAGTGTAGGTAAATCAAGGTCGTTAGTAGGCTCGTCTAATATTAAAAAATTAGGATTGGTAAATAGAATGGTTAACAGTTGTAAACGCTTTCTTTCGCCTCCACTTAATGAAGATAAATAGGTGTATTGTTTATCTGGCGTAAACAAAAATAATTCTAAAAATTGTGCCGCACTTAAACTACCGCCTTTTGCTAATGGAAAATTTTCGGCAAAAGTTTTTACGTATTCTATCACACGCATATCATCTTTAATTACCAATCCTTGTTGCGAGAAATTGCCAAATACAATCGTATCTCCAACAACAATTTTTCCGCTATCGGCAGGTTCGATTTGCTGCAACACATTCATAAAAGTAGACTTCCCTACCCCATTCTTTCCAATAATACCAATGCGTTCACCCTTACTAAAATTGTATTCAAATGCTCTTAAAATTTGTTTATCACCATAAGATTTGTACACTTTTTTCATCTCTACAATCTTACCGCCAAGCCTACTCATTTTAACTTCAAGCAATAGTTGTGCATCTTCAATACGCTGTTTTGCTTTTGACTCCACTTCGTAAAAATTATCTTGACGGCTTTTGCTTTTGGTTGTTCTAGCTTTTGGTTGCTTACGCATCCATTCTAGTTCTTTTCGATAGGTGTTTTTTGCTTTATCAATACTGGCTAGTTCACTTTCAATTCTTGCTGCTTTTTTTTCTACGTAGTTTTCATAATTGCCAGTGTATACATACATGTTCTCCCTTTCTAGTTCCCAGATTTCTTCGCAAACCGCATCTAAAAAATAACGGTCGTGGGTAACTAATAATAAGGTGATATTTTCTTGGTTTAAATACTGCTCTAGCCACTCAATCATTTCTACATCTAAATGGTTGGTAGGCTCATCCATCATTAATAAAGTATGTTGGTGCTCAAAGCCAATATCAATAAGGGTTTTAGCCAATGCAACGCGCTTACGCTGTCCACCACTAAGTTCACTAACCGGATTTTTTAAATGGTGCACATTAAGTTTGTCTAAAATCTGTTTCACTTTTGCTTCAAAATCCCAGGCATTCAAATCGCTCATTTCAGCAATCGATTCGGCAATCATCATTCCATCTTCTTGCTCCATGGCATCTTCGTACTTTTTAATAGCCGTGATGACTGGATTATTTAAATGGAATATATTTTCAAGTACGGTTTTGTCTTCTTCAAAATGAGGATCCTGTTCAAAAAGGGCTACTGTAACCCCTTTATTTACCCAAGCTTTCCCTGAATCAGAAACTTCTTGACCCGCCAAAATGCGTAACAAAGTAGATTTACCAACCCCATTGCGAGCAATCAACGCTATTTTATCGCCTTCGTTAATATGGAATGAAATATTGCTAAAAAGTGGATTAATGCCATAACTCTTGGTTAATCCTTCAACTGAAACATAATGCATGCCGCGAAGATAAGGCTTAATCGGCAGGCTTAAAAACTCGTGAAGCAAATTGTAATAAGACTTGATGGTAAAAACTGCAATGAACTTTGTACTTTTACAGCTGTTATTCAACCTATATGAAGCAATTCGACGTTCCTATAAATTACAGAAGTCCTTTAATTACTGCGGTAAAACAATACCGTAAGCAACAAGACAAACTTAAAAAAGATGGTACACCTACTCTTTTAAATTTGGGGAATATGCATATTTATTTGGCCCGACATTTTGGCTTTTGTTATGGTGTTGAAAATGCCATTGAAATTGCTTTTAAAACCATCGAAAACAACCCAGGAAAGCGTATTTTTTTGTTGAGTGAAATGATTCATAATCCACAAGTTAATGCCGACTTAGTATCAATGGGGGTACAATTTTTACAAGACACTTATGGTAAACAAGTGATTTCTTTCGATGAAATTACTGCTAATGATATTGTAGTGATTCCTGCATTTGGAACAACATTAGCCATTGAAAAATTGTTAGCAGAAAAAGGGATTGAAACAGCTAATTATAATACCACTTGCCCCTTTGTAGAAAAAGTATGGAACCGAAGCGAACAGATAGCAGAGAAAGGCTATAGTATTGTTATACACGGCAAACCCCAACACGAAGAAACCCGTGCAACATTCTCCCACGCATCTGCTTGTACCCCAACTATTGTGGTAAATGATATGGCGGAAACGATTGAGTTAGCAAAATTCATTACGGGCCAGCGCAATGCTAGTGAATTTACAGAAGCATTTAAAGGCCGCTATTCTGAAGGATTTGATATTAATAAACACTTAGTAAAATTTGGTGTAGTTAATCAAACAACGCAATTAGCAACAGATACACAAGCTATTTCTGATTACTTAAAATCGGTAATGATTAATAAGTATCAATTAACTAGTGAAACACTCGACCAATATTTTGCAGACACGCGCGACACGCTATGTTATGCTACTAATGATAATCAAACTGCGGTAACTAGTATGTTAGATACTCCAGCAGATTTAGCCATTGTTATTGGCGGATACAATAGTAGTAATACCTCGCATTTAGTTGAGTTGTGCGAAGCAAAATTACCTACTTACTTTATTGATAATCCAAATAAAATAATTAGTGCACAAGAAATTATTACTTGTAATTGGCGCACGAAAGAAATTACTACTATTTCAAATTTCTTACCAACCAATGCTACACCCATTAAAATACTCATTACCAGCGGAGCGAGTTGCCCAGATGCCGTTGTAGAAGCTGTAATTAAAAAATTGGCTTCTGTTGTTGGTAGTGATTTTTACGCATTTCTTCAAGATCATCCATTTTAGGTCCTTGCTGAATTTTGCGCCAATCAATGGTGCGATGGTATTTTAGCATAGATTTATTTGCATCAAAAACCCTAGGGTCATTTAGTTCTAAATTATACTTACTAAAATCGGGTTTACTGGTAAAAAAATCTTGTAATAAAGAACCTGTGGCATCGTATTGATTTACATAAGGCACACCCAAAATATTATACACTGTTTTAAGAATCGCGCCAAAATTTGCATGAGTGTGACTCACATAATCTTTTTTAACATAAGGCCCGGCCATCATTAAAATTGAACGGTGTGCATCAATATGGTCAACACCACCTTGTGGATCGTCTTCGGTAATAATTACCAACATATTTTTCCAATATTTGGTGCGTGATAAAAAATGTAAAATTCTTCCAATAGCCAAATCATTGTCTGCTACAAATGAATGTGGCAATGGATATCCGTCTTCGGGCCTAATACGTGCTGTGTGGTCATTGGGCACTTGCATGGTAATTAAAGAAGGCATTTTTTCTTTACCAGCAATCCATTTTTTTGTGAACTCAAATTCAAATTGATCCATTCTAAACTGGTCTGGAATATTCATATTAAACCCTGCATAGTTATGACTAGTACGTGTAAACAATGCTTTTTGCATTGGCACCATTACACCGTGTCCGGCACCTGTGGCAGTGTCGTTCCATTCTTCGCGAACATGCGCTGTTTCATTTGCTTCACCAAAATTGTAAAAATTAATTTTCTTGCGTTCAAGCGCTTCCCATAATCCACCTGTTTCGGCATAATCTTCTGGATCCATACTTCCTGTAGAACCAGGAGACCTACGCCCAGGTGCATTTGTAACCAACATATTCGTTTTACTAACACTTGAATTTACTTCAACCCATTCGTTAGGAATTACCCCCATCATCCAGTGATGCCCATGAATAGAGGCATCACTATCACAATAAAAATTATCACTCAACGCAAATTGATGGGCAATTTTTTTATGATTAGGGGTTACATTCATTCCCTTTAATTTAGAACGAATAGAGTCTGGTACACTAAACTCACTATTCAAACCATATCTGGCCAAACTACTATCACCATTTGCATTTGGAAACTGTCCAAAAACTTCGTCGTAGGTTCTATTTTCTTTGGTGATGTACACAATGTATTTGATAGGTGTTGGCGTTATACCAGGCAATGCAGGTAATGGATTTGCAGAATCTATTGAAACAGTAGATTGTAAAAATGTATTTTGAATGGTTTGTTTGGTATAGGCTTGTAATTGGGTACTGGTAGGCATTGGAATTTTTTGAAAACTTCCCAATTGAATATCACCAACATAGGTTCCCTGTACTGGTGCTGTAAAATTTCTTCCCCCATTAGGGCCTGCACCTAATCCACGGCAGGAGATAGCATAAATAGATTGTTCGTCGCTAGAAAGCAAAA
This sequence comes from Bacteroidota bacterium, assembly GCA_026391415.1. Lineage (GTDB taxonomy): Bacteria > Bacteroidota > Bacteroidia > Chitinophagales > Chitinophagaceae > Sediminibacterium. The sequence goes on along the minus strand of JAPLEL010000123.1, from coordinate 720 downwards.
CCCTTGTAGGCCCCCATCCACTAGGTATTAAACCCTTTGTAGTTTTTGAGGCAATATCAATTACCGCAATAGCATTGAATCCTAACAAAGCCACATACAATGTTTTTTCGTCTTTACTCATGGTTAAACCAAAAGGGAGTAAGCCACGATATTTATCAATGCGTTTATCAACCTTAATAGCAATATGTCCAACAATTTTGTGGTGTTTATAATCGATAATAGAAATATTATCATTCGTAGCATTGGTTACATACGCAAAAGATTTACCCACTACAATTGAATTTGGACTTGCACCTCCCACTACTTCAGCTCCTTCAATCATTTGCCCAATTTGATTTCCTGTTTTAAATTTATCCACCACTTTATTGGTCGCTAAATCAATGGTAAAAACACTCATTGCTTCATCGGATAAAGGACTACCTACACCCGGAATAATTTTTCCTTCTACAATAGTTCCATTAATAGATTCTTTACTATTGTCTGCATAAGGATGGTGCGATATAAGTAAGGTGTCGTCTTTTTTAAGCGTTACCCCTTTAATAATAGGATAAGCATACATTCCTACATTGGCAACAAATGCCGTTTTTTTATCGGGGCTCATTGCTAATCCAAAAGGTTGTCTACCAACTGGAATAGATGCTGTAATTTTTTTAAGATTTAAATTGTATCGAACCAATCTAAAATTACCCCTGTCTAATACCAACAATTCATGATTTTCGT
>JAPLEL010000133.1 GCA_026391415.1 Bacteroidota bacterium | reverse complement strand
TAAAGTTGGTGGTAATAATACTCAGTTGGGTGTTCCTTTGTTATTAGTGAATACGCTAGAAGGCCAACCTAGGGCAACTGTTGAAGCTGTTTATACTCAAATAAACAAAGATTTAGACGAAGCGATTGTGCTTTTGGCTAGCTATACCAGAACCGGTACTGCGGCAAAATCTAACTTTGATGTAAACGTTGCAAGAGGTATAAAAGCAAGAGTAGCATTGGTACAAGAAAACTGGGATCTTGCTGCTACTAATGCAATTGCTGCAAGAACAGGATATGCATTAATGACAAATGTTGATTATCTAAAAGGGTTCAATGATATTAATAATTCAGAGTGGATTTGGGGAAGTCGTCAGATCAGCGATCACAACACTTTCTTCTATTCTTATTTTGCTTATATCTCTTGTAATTTCAACTCTACTGTAATAAGAACTCAGCCTAGAGCAGTAAATGCTAATTTATTTAATGCATTATCTGCAACTGATATTCGCAAAAGTGTTTTTGATTTAACTGGTGCTTCTGTACCTGTGCCTCCAGGAGGAGCAAAGGTTCCTTATCAAAATAAGAAATTCTTAGCTTCTAGTGATGCATTGAGTATTGGTGATGTTCCGTACATGCGTTCTGGTGAAATGCTTTTAATAGAGGCTGAAGCTAGAGCAAAGCAGGGCCAAACTGCGGCAGCTCAAACGGCGTTGTTTACTTTGCTTAAAAATAGAAATCCCAACTATGTGCAAAGTACCAATGTTGGTCTGGCTTTACTAAATGAAATTTATTTTCACAGAAGGGCTGAATTATGGGGTGAAGGTCACCGCTTTACCGATTTAAAGCGTCTTAACTTACCAATGACCAGAGTAGGAATACCTAACCATTTGATTGCATTAATTCAAGTGCAAACAATTCCTGCCGGAGATAGTCAATGGCAATTCTTATTCCCTCAAGACGAAATAAATCAAAATAAGTTGATAGTGCAAAACCCACTTTAATAACGAGGCACGGGTATAATAAATTAAAGGGGCTGTTCAACTACGAACAGCCCCTTTTGTATGTTATAAAAGTTGCCTCATCTTGTAATAGCTTGTCAACAGGGGTTTTTCAGGACGAGACATTTAAAACATAAAAAAAGAGACCTACTTTTCAGTAAATCTCTCTTGGTGACCGCGTTAGGATTCAAACCTAAAACCCCCTCATCCGTAGTGAGGTACTCTATTCAGTTGAGCTACGCAGCCATTTCCCCGTTAAGGGCTGCAAATATAGGCGCAAATTCATAATCTGCAAAACGAAATCAGTTTTATTAAGTTATTAGTAGGCACTTTATGTGACTGTGATAGTATTCAAACCTAAACCACCTAATTTTAAGCCATTTTTGTATTTTTATAGCATAAGCAGACTACTTTTGTAGCCTTTATGAACCGAAATAAACGATTGAATATTCTTATTGGCGCTGCTAGTTTATTGGTATTTATTACACCAGTAGCGGCCCAAAAAGATAGTTCCCATAATAAAAAGACCTTATTGTTTCCGGTAATTACGCGTTCAATTGAAACGAGTTGGTCTTTTGGATTAGCGGGTGCAGCAACCTTTAAACTCTTAAAAAAAGACACGGCTACTAGAACCTCTAATTTACAAACCATTGTTTTATACTCTTTAAAAAAACAGTTTATTGCAGCTATTAATGGGGCGCAATACTTAAAAAACGAAGACTATATTATTAATGAACAATTATCGTATAGTTCTTTTCCCGATAAATTTTGGGGCTTAGGAAATCATTCTCCAGACAACGCAGAAGAGCAGTACGAGTTTAAACAATTCTATTTGTACATGCATTTGATGCGTCATTTAGGAAACCATTTTTATGCAGGCGTTTTATTTGAACACCAGAAATTATTAGCGATTAATTACAAAGCAGGCGGCTTGTTTGATCAACAAAATATTGTTGGTAGAAAAGGCTATCAAATTGCTGGATTAGGATTGAGTGTAACGTATGATAAACGCAACAACGCATTCTCACCTAGTAAGGGTGGATTTGCACAAATTTATTTTAATCATTTCGGTAAGCTATATGGTTCTGATTTTACCTATACCAATATTGTAGTGGACCTCCGCAAATACTTGCCCCTTACAAAAAAAGATGTGCTAGCCTTACAAGGTTATTCATTTAGTAGTATTGGAAACGAAGTGCCGTTAAGAAGTTTGGCTAGTTTAGGAGGGATGAATAGTATGCGTGGTTATTACAGCGGACGCTATCGCGATAAAATGCAAATGGTATTTCAGTCTGAATTAAGACACCAACTCAATAACCGATTTGGCATAGTTGCTTTTGGAAACTTTGGTGATGTTGGTCACAACTTACACGATTTTAATTTGAGCAATTTAAAATATAGTTTGGGTGCAGGATTGCGCTTTGCGATTAATAAATCCGAAAAATTAAATCTACGATTAGACTATGGTGTAGGCCCAGGATTAAACCATGGTTTTTATTTTGAACTTGGTGAAGCGTTTTAGTTGCTTACAATTCTTTTACTAATTAAAAATACCCAGTAACACATTACTGGCGCAGCTAATACATCTATTGAATAATGGATGTGTTGAATTAATACCAAAATGCCAATTAAACAAGTAGCTATTAATGCGAGTATTTTATCGGTCTTTTTAGTGAAGCATAAAAAAATTAAAAACTGTGTGGATGTATGCCCAGAATAGAAAAGATCTTTCGTAATAAAATGACTTGTTCCTCCGTAAAATAAATTGGTGATAGGGTCCATTAAAGGAATCAAATCGGCTGGTGGATTGAGTGGTACCAAATAAATGGTAAGAAATCGAGACAAACTCAACACAACAAATCCCCACATAAATAGCAATAACATTTGTGGTGCATGAATGGCTCGATACAAAAACCATAAAGACATCGACCATATAATTAAAAACGTAGGAACCGATACATTATACCTAGGCAAGAACGCTAATAATGGATCGTTTAATGTAATGCCATTTCTACCTTCAATATAGTTAAAGAAAATAGGGAAGGCTATTAGTACTAAAATCCAAAGTATAATTGCTTGTACTAGTTTACGTTTAAAAAATGGCGCTGCCCAATTGTTGCGCCAAATATTTTTTATTGAATCTCTTTCCATCAACATGCATTGTTTAATAGTGCCAACGAACAAATGCTTCCATTGCGGCATATTTTGTCATACCTAAAGCGGCGTACGTATTTGCTGTATTACTGTTTCGATCTTCGGCACGTTGCCAGAATTCTCTACTATCAGTTCCCTGAAACGGTACCGAATCTTTTTGTGATTGGTGTATAAAAATGCCAAAACGTTTTTTCATTACTTGGTCTGGACTCATAGGTATAGCCATTTCAATTTCAGAAATATCCCATTCTTGCCAAGCACCTTTGTACAACCAAACCCAGCAGTCTTTTATCCATGGTTCACCGGCTGCTTTTAAGCGTCTTAAACTTTCAAAAACAATATCTAAACAAACTTTATGTGTACCATGTGGATCTGCCAAATCGCCTGCACAAAATACTTGTTGCGGTTTTAATTCAATTAATAGTTCCATTGTTTTTAATACATCGGCTTCGCTCATTGGATTTTTATCAATCGTTCCTGTTTCGTAAAAAGGAAGGTTTTGAAAATGACAACGAGATTCATCTGGTAATCCTACATACCTGCAAGTGGCTTTCGCCTCGCAACGTCGTATCAATCCTTTAATGGTGCGTATTTCAGGGGTATCTACTTGGTTCTTTTTTTTACTCGCTATATAATTTCTTGCTTCGTTTAAAATGGACTGACTCATTTTATTGTCAATGCCAAACATGTCTTCGAAACCCACTGCAAAATCAATAAATCGGGTAACAAACTCATCGGTCACTGCAATATTTCCACTGGTTTGATAAGCTACATGTACTTCGTGTCCTTGGTCGTATAAACGCATGAATGTACCACCCATGCTAATAATATCATCGTCTGGGTGTGGAGAAAAAATCACACATTTTTTTGGATGCGGTTCACTGCGTTCTGGATGCGCAGGAATTACTGCCCCAGGTTTTCCGCCAGGCCATCCTGTAATGGTATCACGCAATAAATAAAATACTTGCAGGTTAATTTCGTAAGCATCGCCTTTTTCAACTAGTAATTCAGACAAACTATTTTCGATATAGTCATTGGTGTTTAAACTTAGTACAGGCTTGTTTAATTTTAATGCCAAATTAATAACTGCACGTTTAATCATTTGTTTGCTCCAAACGCATTCGCCAGTTAACCAAGGTGTTTTAATTCTGGTTAATTCTTGCGATGCATTGTCGTCAATAATAAAAGTGCAATCGGTATGTTGTTGTAAAAAACTTGCCGGAATTTGTTCTGTTACATTTCCTTCCACCGCTTTGGCTACTATACCTGTTTTTGGTCCCCAGGCCATCAATAAAATTCTTTTAGATTTTAAGATGGTACTAATGCCCATGGTTACAGCACGCCTAGGTACTTTAGAAATATTTTGAAATTCATAAGTATTGGAAAGTCTTGTACCATTTTCTAAATTCACCATTCGTGTTTTAGAAAAAATACTCGAACCTGGTTCGTTAAATCCTATATGCCCATTATTACCCAATCCTAAAACTTGTAAATCAATTCCACCTGCTAATTCAATTTTATTTTCATATTCTGCACAGAGTCTTTTTACATCGTCTTTTGTGCCTATTCCTTCGGGTAGATTGATGTTTTGTGGTAAGATGTTAATATGATTAAATAAATGCCTGTGCATAAAGCTCCAGTAGCTCTGGTAGGCATCTCTTTCAATAGGGTAGTACTCATCTAAATTAAAACTGATTACATTATTAAAACTTAATCCTTCTTCGCGGTGTTGACGAACCAATTCGGCATACAATGAAATAGGTGTGGAGCCTGTTGCCAAACCCAATACACATGCTTCATTTAATGCTTGTTTTTGACGGATAAGATGGGCAATTTCATTAGCTACATGTTTTGAACCTTCTGTAGCATTTGCATAAATCTGTACGGCAATTTTTTCGAATGAGTCAACCATGCGCTTTTATTTAGTAGTTTAATTTCTGAATTCAGTATATGAGTAATAATTCTAATCTATTTTTTATCAGTCAGTTCTGCAGCTGGATTTAAAACAGCTTTGCTATAATTCCAGTTCCAAAATTCGTACTTTTTTATTTGTTCTGCTAATCGTTTTTGAAAATCACCCCAATTGCGTTGCCCTTTTTGACTCCAAAGCACTTCACTCATGGCTGTCATTCGTGGGAATGTCATGTATTCTATTTTAGACCAGTTAGAAATATATTCGGTCCAAAGATTGGCTTGCGCACCTAAAACATATTTTTCATCTTCTTTTGAAAGTTCTTTAGGGATAGGTTCGTAGTCATAGACTTTTTGAACAGTTAAGTAACCTCCAATCGTTAATGAATCGTCTTTTTTGGTTTGAGAATGGTCGAAATAAGCATAGCTATTAGGAGTCATTATCACGGTGTGTTTTTGCTTAGCAGCTGCTATACCACCTTCTTCTCCGCGCCAACTCATTACGGCTGCATTTGGAGCCAATCCGCCTTCTAAAATTTCATCCCAACCAATAATTTGACGGCCTTTACTATTTAAATATTTTTCAATTCGTTGAATAAAATAACTCTGTAAACCGTGTTCGTCTTTTAAGTTTTTGTCTTTAATTAATTGCTGACAAAATGCAGATTTTTTCCAAGCAGTTTTAGGACATTCGTCTCCACCAATATGAATTAGTGTTGAAGGAAATAATGCTAACACTTCATCTAGTACATCTTGTAAAAAATTAAACGTGTATTCTGTTGGTGCAAATACATCTTCATAAACACCCCATCCTTGTTGTACTTGTTTACCTGTGGTACTACCTACCCAAGTAACTTTTGCTGGATGCTTGGTAGATGAATCAGGAAAACAACTTAGTTGCGGATAGGCTGCAATTGCGGCTGATGCGTGACCTGGCATTTCTATTTCTGGAATGACAGTTATGTAGCGATCAGCAGCATATTTTACAACTTGCTTAATTTCTTCTTGTGTATAGAATCCACCGTATTTAGTATTGGTATTGCCTGTTCCCGGGTAACCACCAATGATGGTGCCATTTCTAAAGCCACCAATTTTTGTTAGGTTTGGATATTTTTTTATTTCAATTCTCCATCCTTGGTCTTCGGTTAAATGCCAATGAAAATTATTCATTTTGTGCATGGCAATAAAGTCAATATATTTTTTTACATATTCTACACTAAAAAAATGTCGGCCAACATCTAGGTGCATCCCTCTATAAGCAAAACGCGGATGGTCTTCAACAGTTAAATAAGGTACTGAAAGATTTGCTGTTTTTACAGTAGGTAAAATTTGTATTAAACTTTGTATACCATAAAAAGTACCTATTGCATTGGCACCTTTTACTTGAATACCTTTTTGATTAATCTTTAAAGTATAAGCACCAGGTATATTATTTTCCGATGCAATATTTGTTACACTAAGTACAATGGCGTTTGAACTTGAGGCAGTTTTTGACACCTTTAATTTAAATCCAAAAAATGATTGTAAATAATCGTTTAAAAAATTTGCAGAAGGTGCTAAGTCGGCACTAGCTAACACAATAACGGTTTGCGCATTAATAGTGGCAGTTCCTTCTGCTTGTGTAATTTTTGTGGGTTGTGGTATGATAGATACTTGTTGTGCATTCGTTTGCAGAAGTAATACCAATAACAATAATGAGGCAGCAATTTTTTTCATATAGGTTGCTTATTTTAAAATGGGTAAAATGATTTTTGATTTATTATTGAAAATTTTAATGGTAGATTTTTGAAAATCCGAAGCACTTGCATGATAAATATCTACAAATTTTTGTGGATTTCTATCAACCAAAGGAAACCAACTGCTTTGTATTTGAACCATCAAGCGATGCCCTTTTTTAAAGGTATGTGCAATGTCTGGTAATGCATATTTTACTTGTGTTGGTTTACCCGGTACAAATGCTTCTGGCTTTTCTAAGCTGTTTCTAAATTTACCACGCATAACTTCACCACGTACTAGCATTTGGTAGCCATTCATCGGATAAGTATCGTCTGCGGTGTAAGTAAAATCATCTGGAAATACATCAATAATTTTTACCACAAAATCTGCATCTGTTGTGCTGATGCTAACAAGCAAATCCGCTACCACAGGGCCTGCTAGGGTAAGGTCTTCTGATAATATTGGGGTTTGATATACCAATACATCTGGGCGTCTTGCAGCAAAGCGTTGGT
>JAPLEL010000105.1 GCA_026391415.1 Bacteroidota bacterium | reverse complement strand
ATTCTTATACATTTTATCGAGTGCAGCCTGTTTATCGTCAATTTCTTTTTGCCATTGCAAACTAATAGCTTGTAATTTTTTTCAGCGTCTTTGTATTCTGGAATTTTATCTAAAATATACTTGGTATCAATTACTGCATAGCGCTGTTGTGCAGATGCAAGACCTGCAAAACCTAAAAACAAGCAAAGAATTAACCTATATTTCATAATACTCCGTTTATTAAAGTAGTTTATTCAGGTTCAAAGCCAAGCATAAATGTAAATTTAGCCGCGTCTTTTAAAGTGCCATTTGGTGTGAAACGATCTAAACCTATACCATAATCAAATCCTAGCAAACCAAACATAGGCAAAAAGAAGCGCATACCAATACCTACCGAACGACGTAATTGGAATGGATTGTAATCTTTCATAGAATACCATCCGTTGGCTGCTTCAAAGAAACCTAAGGCATAAATTGTACTGCTAGGATTTAAACTTAATGGATACCTCAACTCAGCAGTATATTTATTAAAGATCGTAAAATATTGTCTGGTAGACTGTTGGTCTGGATTAATTTTTGGATCGGAAGTACTGTAAACAGGATAACCTCTTTGAGCAATAATATCATATCCTAATAAAGCAAATTGGTTGCTTAAACCTGCATCCCCCACCTGAAATCTTTCGAACGGAGAAATTTGAAGGTCTTGGTTATATCTACCCAAATAGCCCAATTTAACCGAAGTGCGAATGACAAATTGTTTATGCTCTTCGCCTGTTGGTTTACCCAATGGAATGAACCATTCTCCGTTAAAGCGCCATTTATGGTATTCAATCCATTCGTAAGGATTGGCAGAATTGGCTATCTTATTACTCAATAAAGTATAAGGAGGCGTCAACTGCACGCTTGCCAAAAAGGTTGATCCAGATCTAGGGAATAATGGCTGATCTACAGAAGACCTTTGTAACGAAAATTTCAAGTTCACGTTATGCGCAAATCCCTTGTCGAATCCCGGTAGATTCATTGGGTCAATCGCGTAATTATTTAATTTATACCTAGTAAAACTAACCGCACTTGTTAATGAGAAATAGTCATCTGGCCATTTCAACTGTTTCGACAAAGCAATAGTGGCACCAGTTGTTGTAATAGAACTATTATCGGCATAGTTAGGATCGTACATTCCAGTCAATGGATTATACGTTTGACCGTACTTGGTATTATAAATGCTAAAGGATAATGCATTTCTTTTTTTGCCACCAAGCCAAGGTTCAGTGAACGAGAAATTATAAGAACGGAATGCCTTACCATTACTTTGAATACGTAAGCTTAGTTTTTGACCATCCCCCATTGGTAAAGGATCCCAAGCAGATTTTTTCAAAATATTTCTAATAGAAAAGTTATTGAACGAAACCCCAAGTGTTCCTGTTAAACCAATAATACCACCCCATCCTGCACTTAATTCAAGTTGATCACTTGATTTTTCTTCTACACCATAATTAATATCTACGGTACCATCATCAGGATTTGGTACAGGATCAATTTTAATTTTTTCTTGGTTAAAATAATTTAATTGGGCAATCTCTCTATTTGAACGAACCAAATCTGTACGGCTGAATTTTTCACCCGGAATGGTTCTTAATTCTCTTCTTATTACATATTCTTTGGTACGGTCGTTACCAGTAATGCGTATATTTTTAATGGTGGCTTGAGGACCTTCCACTATACGAATTTCAAAATCGATGGTATCGTTGTACACCGCTGTTTCTACAGGATCTGTACGGAAAAATAAATACCCATCATCTTGGTATAAGCCACTAATGTCACCGCCTTCTGGAGAAGCATTCTTACCTAATTTTTTATTTAAGATATCCATATTGTAGATATCTCCTTTGCGAATACCTAGAATTTGTGTTAAAACAGAATCTGGGAATTTGGTATTACCTCTCCAGCCAATATTACCAAAATAGTAACGGTGGCCTTCAGAAATTTTCATATCAATATTCAAATCGCCTTTCACAGTATGGTACACGGTATCCTTTTGAATCTGTGCATCACGGAAGCCTAAAGTATTATAGTAATCAAGAATATTATCTTTGTCTGCTGTGAATTTTTTTTCGTCGAATTTTGCAGAAGNNTCGTCGAATTTTGCAGAAGAAAGTTTAATACGAACATAAGGATCCAATACTTTTTTAGTACGACTAAAAGTTAGGTACCCTTTTTCTTTTAAGTAATCATCAAAAGTATACCGCTTGGTTTCTACAATCATTCCTTTGTCGAATGTTGGATATAGTGTAAAGCGAGACTTTTCTTTGGTATCCTTTAACTGGCGTTTTAATTTTCCTGCATCAACAGTATTTCCACCAAAGTTGATATTATTAATATGATTTTTGGTGCCTTTATCCACTGTAAAAGTCAAAGACAATGTGTTATCTAGTGTGGTATCTTTTTTCTCACTAATTTTTACTTTTGCATCGCGAAAGCCTTTTTCTGCATAATATTTTTTTATCGCTTCAACTGCAGTGATTTTCATGTTCTCCGTAATTACCCTATTAGGAACTAAGCCCGTTTTGCTCGACAAATCGTCGGTTTCTGATTTACGTACGTCTTTAAAATAAAATTTAGACAAACGTGGTCTTTCGGTTACTTCAATTTCAACACTAATGTTTTTTCCTTCTAATTTGGTGAGGTTCACCTGCACATTGCTAAAGTAATTTTGACCCCAAAGTTTGGTAATAGCTTTTGCAAAATTGTCTCCACCTGGAATTTTAATTTCATCACCCACATTAATATTTGCAATGGAAATCAATAGATTTTCATCAAAAAAACGATTACCCACCACTTTAACACTGGCAACTTTGTAAATTTTAGACGCTTTTTGATTAAAAATATTGAGTAAGTCTACTTCAATAGAAGTGATAGAAGTGTCTTGTTGTGCTTGTCTTGACATTCTTGAAACCTGAGACTGAGCAGAAAAGCCCACTAACAAAGTAATTAAAATCAGCACTAAATATTTGTACAATTTCTGCATCCGGTTCGGTATTTGGTATTCTAGTCTGAAAGTAAAGCCCATCTTGCTTTCAGTGCTTGTTCTTGGTTTTAAGTGGGGCAAATTAAAGGGAATAATTAAAAGTGTTTGTTAAATCACCCGATTAATTATTAATCTATTGAAAATATATTTTAAGACAAAGCTGTTTCCTCCTCTATTTGTTTGTCAGTTTTGCCAAATCTTCGGTTTCTACCCTGAAAATCAAGGATTGCTTCGACTAAGTTTTCTTTGCGAAAATCTGGCCAACGGGTATTAGTAAAATACAATTCTGCATAGGCTAATTGGTACAATAAAAAATTACTAATTCGGTATTCGCCACTTGTACGAATCATCAGTTCAGGATCGGGAAACTCACTCGTAGCAAGGTATTGCTCTAATGTTTGTTGATTAACATTAGCCGCTTGCAATACGCCTTTCTCTACATCGAGTGCTATATGCTTTACTGCATTCACAAGCTCCCAACGACTACTATAACTCAGTGCTAAAATAAGGTTCAAGCCAGTATTTTGGCTTGTCATTTCTAAAGCTTCCTGCAATTCGTTGTGTGCATCAGTAGGTAATAAACTCAAATCGCCAATAACCCGTAGTCGTATATTATTTTTATTTAATATAGGTACTTCTTTGTGAATTGTGTCTACAAAAAGTACCATTAGGCCTTCCACTTCTTTTTGTGGACGATCCCAATTTTCGGTACTAAAAGCATATAAAGTAAGGTATTCAATACCCAATTCGGCACATCCTTCCACAATAATTCGTACGCTTTCTACACCATGATAATGGCCGTACAAACGATCTTGTCCTTTCTCTTCTGCCCAACGTCCATTACCATCCATAATGATGGCTATGTGTCGGGGCATAGCGGCTTTGTTTATTTTACCAATGAGGTCTTCCTGCATAGTATTCCCTTCAATTAGGCTGCAAAATTAATAAAATCAACGGGCTTGTGAAGATTTAATTCAAAGAAAAACGATTTGAATGCATAGGAATGGGTGTTATTTAATAAAATCTTGTTCCAACTGCTGGGCAACGGTAAGATTGAATATTAAAAGACATCCCCACATGAATCGTAACAAAAGCATCTTTTTGCAAACTATTACCCCGCTGGCGGCCCTTGATTCCTATGGAATTTCCTAGTTCATAACTTCGGTCTTGCAATAAAAAGGCCGGTGATGGAGAACCATCTGGCAAAGCAGGAAAAGCATCCGGGGCGTAGGAACCACTCACATCATCTAAATAATCGGTATTGGTAAAACGATACGATATTTCGCCAAAAACATTCACTTTTTCACTCAAACTATATTTAACACCAATACCAAATGGAATACTCATAGCTATTGGATTATAGGGCTGCTTTTCTGGATACAAACTACTTCCTTGGCCTTCAGTTCCTAATGGACGAAGCATATTTTTTTCTCCAGCCAAATAAGCAAATGGATCATAAGAAAACACGCCAACCCCTAAACTGATATAAGGTGTGTAGCTATACTCCTCAAACCCTGGCATGAATCTAAAAAAGTTAAAATCACCCGAAACGCTCATTTCCCAAACATTGGTATTGAAACTCAAGTTGCGTAGGTTTTCGGCTGCATTATGGCTGTAAGCATCGGAATAACCCAATAAAGCATAATTAGCCGCCACTTTCACCCCTATATAATTGTTGAATTGTTTTCTAAAAAAAATGCCCCCCGAAAATTTGGGCCGGTTAATTTGCATACTTGTATTCAAATCGCCAAAATAATGCCCGAGCCCTACCGAAAAACCATATTCAGCCTGGTGTACATAGGTGTCTAAGCTCTGCGAATAGGCAGTTTTAAAACAAATTGAGAATAATATGATGCTGAATATTTTCTTGAACATGTTATTAGGGATAAATGCTTTTGTAAAATAGCATCAAAAAAACCTAATATAAAAGTTAATTTCTTTTATCTAGCCCCCAAGTAAGCTTGGTTCTTAGTGTTGAAAGGAAACTATTTTCATTTAGCCGAGCTAGATTAACATAAAATGTTTCTTTTCTTACCGCTAATTGAATGTTTTTATTAACAATTTCGCGTCGTGCATCTAGGGCGCATATAAATTGGTCGGACCTGCTTTCAATTTCAAATGAAATGACATTATTATCTGGTACCAGAATAGAGCGAACATTTAAATTATGTGGTGCAACAGGCGTTATTACAAAACTCGACGAATCTGGAAAAACAATTGGACCATTACAACTCATATTGTACCCTGTAGAGCCTGTAGGTGTTGCAACAATTAATCCATCTGCCCAATAGGAATTTAAAAATTCGCCGTTTAAATAGGTATGAATTTTAACCATTGGAGAGATATCTCTTTTATGAATAGCAAACTCATTAAGGCCAAAAGGCGTATCACCAAATAATGGCTCGTTTGAATCTAAATGAATAAGGGTTCTTTTTTCAATATGGAACGTACGATTAATTAATGCATCAACGGCTAAGGATAGTTCGTCTTTACTAATACTTGCTAAAAAGCCTAGTCGTCCAAAATTGATGCCTAGAATTGGAATGTTTTTTTGTTTTACAAGGGTAACGGCATCTAGCATCGTTCCATCTCCACCTAAACTAATTAACATGTCTATATCGGTACTCAAATCATCGGAACAAGAAAAAGGAATTAACTTTTCAAGAATCACCTGTGAAAATGAAAACTGATCTAACAAAGGTTTGTAAATTAGAATACAGGAATCATAGCGCATCAATTCCACCAACAAAATCTGAATGGGATTTTCTTGTTCAAAATCTAGTCCACGACTGTAAATAGCTAGTTTCATTGAATGCGTATTGGTATAACAGTAATATTAAAAATCATTTCTGCTTTGCAAATATAAGCCATCCTTATTTAGTTGGTTAAAGCTGTATTCAATTTTAAATACAAAATCATAGATTGATACTATGTCTATCCCAATACCCCAGGTCTTTAACAAGCGATTATTAAGGCTATTAGTAGGAAGTGGATTAGCTATAGACGCATAGCCCAAATCGGTATATGTTTTTAAATAAATTCTAAACGGTATTCGATCATGGGTTTTACTAGGAATAAGATTCTTAATTTCAAATTTTATCAATTGATGGTGTATGCTAGATTTTAACATAACACCTTTCATGCCATCAATCACATTGTACTCCAAACCACGCATTTGAAAATGGCCATAGCCAAATAATCGTTGGTCGCTAAAAGCATTATTACTAGGAAATTTTAACTGCGCTAATCCTTCAAAATGCAAGAAGGCTTTTTTAGCTATTGGCACCGCATAAATAGCGCGTGCATGTAACATCCATAAACTAGAAGGTTGTGTAAGACCTCTTTTATATACATTCCCTTCAAACAAAAAACCATTGGTTGGATATGAATTGGCATCGGCATTATAAAATTTAAACCGATAATTGAAATCGATGTACTTGAATTGCGTGGTGTTATTACTAAAATATTTTGGATTCATTTTAAAAACCGTATCCGCAATTGACTCGTCGTTATAAGATATTCTCAACGAATGCCACTTTTTTAATCCTGGCCTATACGAATAAGTGAAATCTAGTTTCGTTTGCTTTTTTATAAAAGACTGGTCGTATTTAAAAAACTGTTGCTTGTCATTGGCTGTTGAAATATTAATTTCTTTCTGATTTCCATTGCTTAACCCAATATTAAAACCTTGGTTTAATTTTTTTCCAAACAATGGAAGGTCATAGCGGAGGGTTACTTGCTGGGTATAACCAGAAATTAACCAAATATCTAAATTATCATTCCGACCAGAAGCATTATTTTGAATAAACTTAATGCCATAGTTTACCCTTTCTAAACTCCGTTGCTGTTGCACCCACCACTGATTAAAATTTCGGTCAATTAGTCTAAAATAAGGCAATGGAAATAAATACCAACGCTCCTTTAAATTAATTTGAATACTAATGGTACTATCAGTAGTAATGGGAATAATTTGCACGTCTACAAACAGTGTTGTATTCATTAATTGTTGGCGCGATTGCTTGAGTTGCATGGCCAAATCTTTTTTAGTAATCAAGCCGCCTTTTAAAAACGACAACTCCCTTAGTATAATTAATTCCTTTGTTTTTTTATTGCCCGCAATACTAATATTTTCTACATATAAAAAGTTGGCTTTTTTTCCGGTATGCACAAAATCATTCCCTACTGTTTGCGCTTGTTGCTCCTTATCAGTCTGTGCATTTAATTGCAGAGCTAACACAAAAAAGAACAACAAAAAAAGCATTGAACGCATTAGCAAAGCTTAGTTAGAAATTTATTAAATTAAATGGAGTTTTATACATTTAGATAAGTCAGCAAATGCTGGTAATTGTCTTTTAATTCATTATCGTAAGACTCCTGTCCAAAATAGTAACGAACCGTATAATCATAGCGTTGAAAAGTAGCTACAATAGCAGAAATTTCTATTTTATTCAATTTAAGTGTTACTATAATTAATCCCGTATTGGATTCAGTCATGGTATTGCACTGGGTAATTAAAGCATCATTGGTTTCTACAAGTCTGCAAATTTCTCCAAATGAAAAGTTTCTACGTGCAATTTCTAATACAATCAACCCACCTTTTTCTTCAGTGCCTAAAAACCGAGATAGTTGTTGCAGTAAATCGGTAATAGCAATAATTCCAATAAGTTCTGTTTGCTCGTTAACAACAGCTAGTAATGACAATTCCTTTTCTGCCATTAATTTTAATGCCACCAAAAAATGCTCTTCTCCTTTTACACTAACTGGTAAAATAAATTCTTGTGTAGTTGCTATTGTGTTCGTTTCAGCAACATCCAGTAAGTCTGATTTGCCAATAATGCCAATATATTTTTCTTCGTTTACAACGGGTAAATGTTGAATATCGTATTCTTCCATTAGCTGGAGCGCCATCGATACACGGTCGTATAGATGAATAGTGGGGAAGCTAGAATTTAGTAGTTGCGCAGCTAACATGTTTTAAGTATTAGGTCTCATAATAATTAATGCATGGAACGCATCTATTTATGCAACAGGTTCGTTCAGTTTATGCAAGAATTTTTCTAGAATATTATTAAATTCCTGTGGCACTTCCATCATGGGTGCATGACCACATTTATCAATAAAATGCAGTTCGCTATTTGGAATGAGTTTGTTAAATTCTTCCCCTACAAAAGGCGGTGTAATAATATCGTTATTACCCCAAATTAATAAAGTAGGTTGTTCTATTTTACTCACTTGATCTCCTAAATTATTTCGGATAGCACTCTTTGCAAGTGAAATAATTTTAATCACTTTAATTCGATTATTGGTAATCTCAAATACTTCGTCTACTAATTCCTTGGTAGCTGTTGCAGGATCGTAAAAAGTAACTTGTGTTTTTGTTTTGATGTATTCGTAATCGCCTCTTTTAGGATAAGTATCTCCCATGCCATTTTCAAACAAGCCACTACTGCCAGTTAAAATTAATGACTTGATTTTTTCGGGATGCTTTAATACGTGAACCAATGCTACATGACCACCTAATGAATTACCCAATAAATGAATGCCAGTATAACCACGTAATTCTATGAATTTCTGCACATGTTTCTCTAAGCCACCAACTGTAGTATGAAAAATGTCTAAATCAAATAATGGTAATATTGGAACAATAACTTTATATGATCCTCTAAAACGTTCTACTAAATCAGTAAAATTACTTAATGCACCAAATAGACCATGCAAAAGCAAAAGCGGTTCGCCTTCACCCACTTCAATAAACGTGAACTTTTCTTGTTGTTGTATTTCGTAATCCATGGTACTATAATTCTAATGCAAACACACCTGTTAAAACAATATCTAAAAACTAATCGGTTTAATATCACCACAAATCAATCCCTGATTGTTGCAAAATACTGATTTTAAAGTAAAGCAACTGATTATTGGTTGTTATCAAAAAAAGAACTGCTTGTTTTATTTTGCCACCGATCCAAAGAAACCTGTTAACTCATCAAACATTCCCTTAAAAATAGGTAGTAATTTAGAAAATATTTCCATTGTTTTAGGACCAATTGGTGCCAAATAGGTATATGTTTTCGACGAATTGATTGCAGTTAAAGTTAATAAATGCAATTTGTCTGCGTAAAAAAGCAAAATGCTATACACAATTGCATAAAGCGAGGCATACATTAATATTCCTCCAAGGGTATTCAACCAGCCTAAAAAAGCCATTTCAACACTTGCTTCTATTAAAGCTGCACCTGCTCGAACTAATGCCCAAACCACCACTAAAATTAACACGAAAGCCAAAAAAGGCAACCATCCCGCACCAATACTAGTATGAGATTTTAGTGCCGTTGCTACCCATGCCGATAGTTTCAATGCAGCGGCTAATCCTATAACAATACCTACAAAAGAAAACGCTGCAACAATTAAGCCTTTGCGAAATCCTTTAATAATAGCAAGTACCATTAATACCAATAAAACAATGTCTATAAACATATCATTTATTTGATTCGCACTGATTTAACCCAACAAAGCTTTCACTGTTGCAGAAATAAGTTTGCCTTCTGCCTTGCCCGCTAATTGCTTGGTTGCAACACCCATTACTTTGCCCATATCTTGTGGACCGGTTGCACCAACTATGGCAATAATACCTGTAATCGCTTCTGTTAATTCTGCAGCCGACATTTGGGCGGGTAAGAATTTTTCTATCACCGCAATTTCTTCTGATTCTTTCTGCGCTAAGTCTGGGCGATTTTGTGTTTGATAAATTTCCAAAGAATCTTTTCTAGACTTCACTAGTTTTTGTAACAATTTTATTTCTGTATCGGCCGAAATTTCACCATTTGCTCCAGGCTCGGTTTTGGCTTTAATGATTTCGGCTTTAATGGCTCGAAGTCCGCGCAAAAGCGCTTCATTCTTAGCTTTCATGGCATCTTTCATTTCAGACATTACTTGTATTTCTAAACTCATAGCGTTGGTATTATTTATTTTCTTTTAATTGAATTTCTCTGAATTTGTTGTAAAAATCCTTTGCATATACTTTCATTTCATCTACTAATTCTGTTTGCTGTGTAGCACGTAAAAAAGTATCTGCCATCCCCATAAAAGTTTGGTAATAAAAATCTGCCATCTCATCTATCATTAAATCTTTGGTCCATAAATCAATCCGTAAAGCAGATTTATCTTTGGCATCCCAAAATGCAACCATCATCGCTTTGGCGGCTTGCATCATGTCTGCGGTGCTATCGGTGGCCGTCCAATTAATTTGTTCGGGCACTTTGTTTTCATCTAAATGAATATCTATTGAAATGGTTGATTTGTTCATACTGACTATTGATTAAAAAATTAGCGCTGTAAAAGTACGATTTATATGAGCAAGATTATTTTTCTACGGTTTTCAAAATGGCTTCCCAAAATTTATTAGCGGTTGCCTCCCAACTAAAACCGGCCGCCCTTAGTTTTCCGGCTTCAATCAATTTTTCTCTTGCAGACTCGTCTTTATAAATCAAAAGCAACTGTTTTGCAATGGCATCAGGATCATCCGGACTTGCAAACAGGGCTGCATCTCCAGCTATTTCAGGCATACTACTTGTATTGCTAGTAATTACAGGAACACCCGATTGCATGGCTTCTAAAATGGGTAAACCAAATCCTTCAAAAAAAGAAGGATATACAAGGGCATAAGCCGATGCGGTAAGCTGCGTTAAATTTTGTTCAGAAACATAGTTAAGTATTACTACGTCTTCGCGGTATTTATAAGATTTTAGTTTTTCAATTATATCGGAATACTGCCAAGCCAATCTACCTACTATCAATAATTTCATATTACTGTGTTGCCATTTCTTAAATAAAGAAAATGCCTTGAGTAAATTCATTAAGTTTTTTCGTGGATGCACCCCTCCTACAAATAAAAAATATTCTCTGCCATCGGCATAACTAGCTTTGGTGGCATCTCTGCTACCCCAGTCTAATGGGTCAAAACCTTCTCTGGCAGCGCCATGCACCACAGACAGCTTATTTGCTTGAACAGGATAATGCAACAAAATATCTTGTTTAGAAAATTCAGATACCGTTACAATCTGCGCAGCCTTTTGTAAAAACTTGGGCGTAAACCGCTGGTAATACCAACGCTGGTGCCAAGAAATGAATTTTGGAAAGTGTAAAAAAGCCAAGTCATGCACCACCATTAATTGTGGCGTTTTAGTGGTTAAGCTGCAAAACCCATAAGGTTGTACCCAAACAGCTGGCTTAAATTTTTTGAGTGCCATCGGTGCTTTTATATCGTACCAGTATTTAAAACTAAATATATGACGCGCTGCAGGTGTTACCACAACTGGGGTTACATTTTTAGCAAATACAAAGGATGCATCGTAAGGTCTGTCAAACACAAAAATAAATTCGTGTTCTGGGTGCTGGTTTACCAATCTTTTGAAAACCTCTTGCACATACCAACCATAGCCTTCTAAGGAGGTTTTTTGGAGAAATATGGCATTTACCGCTATTTGCATGCTGCAAAATTAACTTGTAAATGTTTAATTCGGTTGTTTACAAACTAATTTCAGTTGAATGATACTGGTATGTTTCCCCCAGTAAAAGGCATCTTTTCCACCAAAGCCCAATGCCTAGTAGATAAGCTAGCTACTTGTGTTACTTTTATAGTATGGCGGAATTGCAACAATTAGATTTATTTGGTTTTCCAGTTGAAACGGCTGCGCCCAAACCTAAAAAGGAAAAAGCAGAAAAGCCCGCAACCAAAGAACCAATCACAGCAAAAGCTGACGATATTGTATTTGCAGATGAAACCATTGGTATTCGTATCAAACAAAAGCCCGTTTTAGAAAAACTACCAGTAGCAAAGAAGCCAGCGGCAATGGTTAGCGATAGCAAATCTGTTGTTATTGGCAAAAGAGGTAGGAAGTCGTTTAAAGAAATGGACAACGAAGTAGACCTAATTGATGTACCTGATGAATCAATACTAAAGCAAAAATTATATTATAGTATTAGCGAAGTAGCTGGTTGGTTTAAAGTAAACACTTCTTTGCTCCGTTACTGGGAAAATGAGTTTGATGTATTACAACCACGAAAAACCAGAAAAGGTGACCGCTTATTTAGGGTGGAGGATATTAAAAATTTACAACTGATTTATTTTTTACTGCGCCAAAGAAAATTTTCTATTGAGGGTGCAAAAAAATATATAAAAAACAATAAAACACAGGCAGATATACAAGCACAATTAATTCAATCCTTAACTAAGTTCAAATCTTTTTTATTGGAATTGAAGTCTAATGTATCAGTTTCCCATTGATGCAATTGCATAGTTGATCCATCGAAACTAGCATAGGTAAAATGTTGAATCCAATCACCTAAATTAATGTACCTACTAGTTTCGCTTATCTTAACATCAATTGGATAATGTCGGTGGCCAAATACAAAATATTGAATGGGTAATTCTTGTACGTACTCTTTAGAAAAGATGATTAACCATTCTTTGTCTTCGCCTAAAAATAAGTCATCTGCGCTGCCTGTTTTTTGCCTACTTTTTTTACTGAAATAATTTGCCAAACCTATGCCCCAGTTAGGGTGTAGCCATTCAAACAACCATTTACAAATACTATGAGAAAAGATTTTTTTCAAAAATTTATACCCATGGTCACCTGGGCCTAAACCATCTCCATGTGCAATAAAAAATCGATGCTCATTCCACGCAACTATTTTTGGCTGATAATATACTGGGATATTTAATTCTTGTTGAAAATAATCTTTCATCCACATATCGTGGTTACCAACAAAAATATGCACGAGAATTCCGCTATCGGTTAGTTCTGCCAACTTTCCTAGTAAGCGCGTATAGCCTTTGGGAACTGTTTTTTTATACTCAAACCAAAAGTCAAAAATATCCCCTACAATAAATATTTCTGCAGCATTGTGTTGTATGCTTTCTAAAAAAGCAACTACTTTTTTTTCACGCACCAAACTACTAGCATAGTCAGGAGCACCCAAATGAAAATCAGATAAGAAGTATATTTTTTTATTTGGAGGCAGTTGCTGCATACTATTTAATTAAACGGTTGCTTCTTGTCTGTCTAACAAAAAACAAAATACTTCTTTGGGTCCGTGTACTCCCACTACTAAAGTTTTTTCTATATCGGCAGTTCTACTAGGGCCAGAAGCCAAACTAATTAATGAAGGTAAATTCAATCGATATTTATCTAATAACGAATCAAATCCATCTGCAATATCATACACTAATTGATCGGTGTAGGCAATGCAAATATGAACAGGTGCATATACACTAACTGCTCTGCCACTTGCTTGACCGCTACTAAGCAATAAACTGCCTGTTCTAGCAACTAATTGTTCGCAGTAAGTAATAGAGGCATGGCAAGTGTCTAGCGCAGTGGCTGTATGGTTTTCAAAACCGTTGTTTGAAAGCATTGATTTTAATTCGGGTTCTACACAATATATATGTTCCCATTTGCGCTGTGTTGCTAGTGTTTGAAGTTGCGCTGCCAATTCTGCTTCGTTGGAGCAATAAGAAAATCTACCCTGCAATTTTGAAAAATTCTCTGCAAACTCTATTTCAAGTTCTTGTACAGATGGTTGAAAAACACTGGTGTTTCCTTCACTTGCAGGAAAGGGAACAGGCACTGATTTTTTCAGTGCCTGTTTTATTTTACCTAAAATATTTTCTCTTGCTGTAGTTGCCATAAAACAAATAGCATTAGCTGATGGTAGTATTTTTTTCGTCGGTTTCTGCACCTACAATTGGAATAATTGGTAGTTCAGTTGGTACCGGCGGAATCACTACTTCTAATAGCTTCTTTTCTTCAAAAGGTCTTTTACCAATCAACTCTTCTACATCTGATTTGTGTAAGACTTCTTTGTCTAATAATTCCTTGGCTAACTTTTCTACTTCAGGGCTTTTTTCGCGCAATAATGCAAGTGTTCTTTGATAGGCTTCGCTTACTAGTTTTCTAACTTCATCATCAATCATTTTACCTGTTTCTTCGCTAAAAGGTTTGGTAAAAGTATTTTCTTGTGAAGGATCGTAAAAACTAATATTTCCAATTTTATCATTCATACCATAAGTGGTTACCATTGAGTAAGCCATTTTGGTAATTTGTTGTAAATCATTTGCCGCACCTGTTGAAATTTTATTGAAGAAAATTTCTTCAGCAGCACGACCGCCAAGCGTCATACACAATTGGTCTATTAACTGCTCGGTGGTATAAAGGTATTGTTCTTTAGGGGTGTACTGCGCGTAACCCAATGCAGCTGTGCCTCTTGGAACAATTGTTACTTTTAATAAAGGATATGCGTGCTCTAAAAACCAACCACAAATAGCATGTCCTGCTTCGTGATAAGCAATCACTTCTTTTTCTTCTGGAGAAATGATTTTGTTTTTCTTTTCTAATCCACCAATCACACGGTCAATGGCATCTTGGAAATCGCTCATGTCAACTGCCAACTTATCTTTTCTGGCTGCAATCAATGCTGCTTCATTACAAACATTGGCAATATCAGCGCCAGCAAAACCTGGTGTTTGTTCTGCCAATTTATGAATATCAAGTGTTTCAGAAATTTTAATTACGCCTAAATGCACTTTAAAAATAGCTTCTCTTCCTACAACATCCGGACGGTCAATAGAAATTTGACGATCAAAACGACCAGGACGTAACAATGCAGTATCCAAAACATCTGGTCTATTGGTAGCAGCCAAAATAATAATGCCGGTATCTCCGCCAAAACCATCCATTTCTACTAACAACTGGTTTAGTGTATTTTCTCTTTCGTCATTGCTCATCATGGCATTTCTTCCACGTGCACGACCAATAGCATCTATTTCATCTATAAAAATAATACAAGGCGCTTTTTCACGTGCTTGTTTAAATAAATCACGCACACGACTAGCACCAACACCTACAAACATTTCAACAAAATCACTTCCACTTAAACTAAAGAAAGGCACTTGCGCTTCTCCAGCCATGGCTTTAGCCAATAATGTTTTACCTGTTCCTGGAGGCCCTATCAACAAAGCACCTTTGGGAATTTTACCGCCCAAGGAGGTATATTTTTTAGGATTTTTTAAGAAGTCTACAATTTCCATCACCTCTACTTTTGCTTCATCAAGCCCAGCAACATCAGAGAATGTGATATTTACTTTAGCACCTTTGTCAAACAAGGTTGCTTTTGATTTTCCAATATTAAAAATACCGCCTGGACCACCTCCACCGCCGGCACCGCCACCACCCATCTTACGCATCATCAACATCCAAGCGGCAACAATAATTAACAACGTTAAAATAGTATTAGCTATTGGTCCGAACCATTCTCCTTCTTCAAAAATATTTTCAGGAACTTCAGCCATATTATTGGCTTTGTAAAATTCCTTTAATCCATCATTAAAACTTTTCCAATCGGTTACTTTAAATTCAAAAAGAGGAACACCCTTTGCTTTTTCTTTGGTTAAAGCTTTTGAAAATTTTTGAACATAAAATTCTTTAGATACGCTATCTGGCTTAATATAAACGCGAACTACATTTTTATTAGTAATAAGGTCTAGTCTTTCAACATCCCCTACAATCAGCATTTTTTGCTTGAATTCTTGCTCGGTAGATTTAAACAAATCTGGCGCCAATTTCCAAAATTGAGCAGATAGTAATACAATTGCAACAACTGCATAGAGCCAATAAATATTGAATTTTGGGCCTTTGCGTGGCGCATCTCCTTTATCGTTCTGGATATTGAATTTTGGTATTTTATTTTCTTGTGACATATCTATTTTCCGCTATATATAAATAATAATTCTGTCTAATAAATTTACTGAAAGCTTATTTGCTTGCTATTTCGTCGTGCATTTGCGAATCGGCATCACTCCAATTTTCTTCTAATTGATAAAACTTTCTGGCATCGGGTTGCATAATATGCACAACTACATTTACATAGTCAATCAAAGCCCATTGGCCAGTAATTCTACCTTCGTGTTTATAAGGTATTTCGGCACAAACTTCTTGTACCCTAAATTCTACATTATCACTAATGGCTTTTACTTGCGTTGTAGAACTTGCTTGGCAAACAATAAAAAAGTCTGCTGATGCTTCTGAAATTTTACGCAAATCGAGGCTGACAATATTTTCCCCTTTCTTTTCTTGAATGGCTTTGATAATTGTTTTGAAAATTTTAGAATTACGGTTCAACCTAGAACTAGTAGTCTTTGAGCGGCTATTTGATAAAGAAAGCGTTGCCAATAAATTAAGTTGTTTAAGAGTGATTATTTAGAACCGTCTCCCTACCAAATTTAACTTACAAATACTTGCAATTCTTAACTTGGCGGATGGTCATCGGTGCTAACTTTGTAAAAATAGTAATTCTTTGTTACCAACAAATGCTAAAACTCCTATTGGAGCTCCATTTTTTGAATTATCTGACGTAGATAGCACCAACATCTATGCCATTGACAAGGTTCAAGCTAATTTGGCTGCTCATGGAGCCGTTTTCTTTGCCCACCACCAATTTGCAGGAAAAGGGCAAAGAGAAAAGGAATGGGCCTCAGAACCAGGGTTGAATTTGCTGGTTTCTATTGTAATTGACCCAAGTTTTTTACCCTTAAGCCAACAATTTTCATTGAGCACAATGGCTGCGCTAGCTTGTTTTGACTTTTTTAGTGCCTATGCAGGTGAAGAAACTTCCTTAAAATGGCCAAATGATTTATACTGGCGTGACAGAAAGGCAGCAGGGATTCTAATTGAAAACCATGTCCAGGGCATGAATTGGCAGTATGCGATTATTGGAATTGGTATCAATATCAATCAAACAATATTCGATCCAAGAATTAAGAATCCAGTTTCTTTAAAACAAATTACTGGACAAGATTTTAATCCGGTAGCAATGGCTAAGGAATTATGTGTTTGTATGGAAAACAGGTACCAAGCGCTAAAAGCTGGTGCGCATGCCGCTCAATTGATCGATTATAACAAGCATTTGTTTAAAAAAAATGAATTGGTGCAATTTAAAAAAGACAATATCCAATTTCAAGCAAGGGTTGAGGGAGTAAACGCACAAGGAGAGCTGCTTTTAACAGGTGGCTTACAAGACAGTTTTAAATTTGGAGAAATTGTGTGGATGATATGATTTTAAGTATTTATCGATTAGTTTGAACGTATTTTGCGCTGAATAAATTTTTACAATGGAAGCAATTCGATTAACGCAGTTTTCGCATGGTGGTGGATGTGGTTGTAAAATAGCCCCGTCTGTTTTAAGTACAATTTTACAAAGCAGTTTTCATGCGCCCGAAAACAAGCAATTATTGGTAGGCAATGCAAGTAATGACGATGCAGCAGCTTATGACTTGCAAAACGGAACTGCTTTAATTAGTACCACCGATTTTTTCATGCCCATTGTAGATGATGCAAACACTTTTGGTAAAATTGCTTCTGCAAATGCTATTAGCGACGTGTATGCTATGGGAGGTAAACCCATTTTAGCAATTGCTATTTTAGGATGGCCCGTAAATAAACTTCCTGCAGAATTGGCCCAACAAGTACTTGAAGGCGCAAGGGCTATTTGTTTAGAAGCAGGTATTCCATTAGCTGGCGGACATAGTATTGATAGCCCTGAACCCATTTTTGGTTTGGCAGTGAGTGGATTAGTGGATATTATAAACCTAAAAAGAAACAATACTGCCAAAGAGAACGATGTGTTATTTCTTACAAAACCAATAGGAGTAGGCATTTTGGCTACCGCTCAAAAAAGAGAAAAAATTTCAGCCGATCATTTAAGCCAATTAATTGCACAATTAACTACCCTAAATAAAGCAGGAGAAGCGCTTGGAAAAATTCCAGGTGTTCATGCAATGACCGATGTTACAGGATTTGGATTGATTGGTCATTTAGTGGAGATGGCCGAGGGTAGTGGATTGAGTGCCGAATTAAATTATGCAGCTATTCCTATGTTGGATTCAGCAAAAATTTACCAACAACAAAAAATAGGGCCAGATGCTACCCATAGAAACTGGAATAGTTATAAAGATAAAGTTTCATTAGCCGAAGGAATTGATGAAATAGAAGCCACGCATTTATTACCCGATCCTCAAACCAATGGCGGATTATTAATTTCGGTTTCTGCAGATGCGGTGGAAGAAGTAATCAGTGTATTTGAAAATTTTGGACTAAGCGCATATGCAAAACCCATTGGTAAAATGGTTGCGGCCCAAGAAAAAATTATTCAAGTAATCTAGCTTTTAAAAAACCATGTTTCCTTTATTCTTTATTTGCTCGTTTGTAAGTTCAACTACTAGTTGAACGCCTGCAATATTATTGATGGTTTGGCGGATCCAATTGCATTTATCATCGTCTACCAAATCGCCTTTCATTAACCATAAAAAATCCATATGCCTAAATTCTGGCAAGAGGTATTCTCCATCAAATTGGTTATGATAAACATAGTGCTGTAAAAAACTATTCGATTCCGGCGATTGGTATACAGAAAAAAAATAGCTGCGTTCTTTTTTTCGCAAATGCACTTCAATTTCTGGATTTAATCTAAACTCATAGCCCAATAAATTATTTAAATGCCAACAAAATTGATAACTCTTTAAAGGCGCTGTAATACCCAATAGGCGTGTGTCTTCAAAGAAGTCTTCATTCAGTTCGTCTACATTTAAACGGAGCTTAGACATAGTTTTTTTCTTAAAATTTAATAGTAATTATTTTTTCTTCTGAACCTCTTTTAATTTTTAATTGGGTGGTATCGTCTTTGTTAAATTTACCCAATGCCTGCATATAACTCATTACATCTACAAATTTAAATTCACCCAATTGCAATAAAATATCACCCGTTTGTAGTCCAATTTTTTCTGCTAATTTTCCAGGACTAACCCCATCAATGCGCATGCCTGTTCCGCTATAACCATAATCGGGAATTACACCTAAACTTACTTTAAATTTCGTACTACGGCCCTGTTCTTGATCTCTGGTTTTGGTGAATGGTATTTTCCCTTTGCTATCAACCGCTTCAATTAATTGGTAGATACTATTGACAATATTTTTTTCTCCTTGGTAATTAATTTTGTCCCAATCATCGGTTGCTTTATGATAGTCTTGATGACTACCCGTAAAATAAAATAATACCGGAATATCTTTTCTATAAAAAATGGCATGGTCACTTGGGCCAGTTCCTGAACTATCAAACTTAATGATTAAAGAAGCTGGTTTAGCACTTGAAAAATAACTACCCCATTCAGGTGAGGTGCCATAACCGCCAATTGTTAATTTGTGTGAAGTATCGTATCTGCCTACCATATCCATATTAATCATATAGTTAGGTGTAATATTTGTTGTAGGATTTTCAATCCAATATTTACTACCCAATGTGCCTAATTCTTCGGCAGAAAAATGAAGAATTAAATAGTTATTATTTTTGGGAGAAACCTTTTTTAATTTGCGCGTTAATTCAATTAATGCTGCGGTTCCACTTGCATTATCATCTGCACCATTATGAATTACATAACCAGTATCTAATGCATTTTTATCTTCGCCATAACCAAGATGATCGTAGTGTGCACCAAGAATTACAGTATTTGCTGCATGATTGTCTATATAGCCAATAATGTTGGTAGCATTGCGTTTGCGTTCATTAAATGCTACTGTAATAGCCGTTTTTAAACTTTTAGATTGGTCAGAAAAATAATGCTGATACCCGTCTTTTGTAATATAAATAATAGGAATTGACGCAGCAGTAGACTTATCATTTTTATTAAACTGAATATTATCGGTACTATTGCTGCTATTGTATAAAAACAATGCAGTTGCTCCTTTTTCTGCAATAGCTGCTGCTTCTTTTTTTATCGTTTCTTCAATATCAAAATGTGTATTGTTCTTGTTTTCCTCTAACCACTCTTTCAGGTCTTTAAACCACGGCTGTCCTTTTTCATTGAGTGCCATAGCTGGATTTCCTTTCACTGTTTTTTCGGCACTAAATGCTACTGGAAAATACTCCTCAGTAAGTTTTAAAAAACTACCATTAATTCTTAGAATTGTAGCAGGTGTCACTTGCTTTCCTTCATTGATTTCAAAGGTTTGTAAATACCCATTATTCCCCCTTGGCTCTAGACCCATTTCTTTGTATTGTGCAATAATATATTGTAAAGCCAATTGTTCTCCTGCAGTACCTGTTCGGCGGCCTTCTAACTTATCATCTGCTAAGTATTGTACATGAGCTGTTAAATGATTTACTAGTTCAATATTTGCTTTCTCTTCTGCGATTCTTAATGTACGTTTACTTTGGGCAGTTGCAAAACTAGAGAACAACATAACAATCCATAGTATTTTTTGCATTGGGAAGAATTTTATGAATACAAAAATAAGCGAGTGAGCGCGAATCAAACGATTGCATCAAAAATAATTGTAAAATAAAAAAATGTGCCTGGGAATCCGTTCCCAATCTCGTAACAAATAGCCTTTTAATGAACGTACTTTTGCCATTCAATTTAATATTTGAGTAATCCTATTTTACATATTGCCTTGGTGGGTAACCCAAATAGCGGAAAAACCTCGCTGTTCAATGCCTTAACTGGTTTGAACCAAAAAGTAGGTAATTTTCCTGGGGTAACAGTAGATAAAAAAACAGGCGAATTAGCACTAGAGGATAACAGAAAAACCATATTGATTGACCTCCCTGGTACCTATAGTTTATACCCAAGAAGGGCAGATGAATGGGTAGCATACAAAGTTTTAATGAATGCCGATGCAGAAAATAAAGCCAATTTGGTTTTGTTAGTAGCTGACGCAAGTAACCTTAAACGAAACTTGCTTTTTTTTATCCAAATCATCGATTTAAAAATACCTGTAGTGGTTGCCTTAACCATGAACGATTTGGCAGCCAAAAAAGGAATTAGAATTGATATTAGTGGACTAGAAGCAGAATTAGGCGTTCCCGTTGTATTAGTAAACCCTAGAAAAAACAAAGGACTAGCTGAACTAAAAAAAGTACTATCTCAATATGTAAAAGTTCCTTCTAATAAAACAAGCGCTGATTTTATTGACAATCATAAAATGGCACCAAAGGCAATTGAACAAGTGCAAAACATTTTTCCTGCACTAAGTAATTATGCCGCAGTTCACTACCTAATAAATCACGAAAATTTTCCTTTAACCGATCAAGCGCAAAAAAATATTGAGCAAATTGAAATAGACAATCAATTCAATCCTACCAAAACTCAGGCAGATGAAATTATGCAACGCTATGCACGCATAAAACAAATCATGCAAAAAAATGTGGTAGAGCCCGACCCCTTAGAGCAGAAATTATTTTCCGATAAGTTAGATGATATTTTACTACACCAAACTTGGGGTTATTTTATTTTATTTGCGGTGTTATTTTTATTATTCCAAAGTGTTTTTTGGCTGGCCAAATTTCCAATGGATAGTATTGAGTCTGTATTTAAACAAGTAGCTTTTTGGTTGAATCACACACTTGCGCCGAGTTGGTTTTTAGACTTACTAGTAAATGGAATTGTGGCAGGAATGAGTGGCATATTTGTTTTCATCCCTCAAATTATGATTCTATTTGGAATCATTACCATTTTAGAAGATACGGGATACATGGCGCGCATCAGTTTTTTAAGCGACCGCGTTATGCGTAAGGTTGGTTTGAATGGAAAAAGTGTAATGCCCATGATTAGTGGATTTGCTTGTGCGGTTCCGGCCATTATGAGTGCGCGAAATATTGAAAATAAAAAAGAACGACTATTAACTATTTTGGTAACACCATTAATGAGTTGCAGCGCACGATTACCCGTATATACTATACTCATTTCATTAGTAGTAGATGATAAATATTATTTTGGTTTTTTAAGTTTACAAGGATTGGTAATGATGGGCTTGTATGTGCTAGGTGTATTGATGGCATTGATTGTTAGCTATGTAATGAAATGGGTAATTCAAATAAAAGAAAAAAGTTTTTTCATTTTAGAACTGCCTATTTATCGTGCACCAAGATGGAAAAATGTAGGCATTACAATGGTTGAAAAAGCTAAAATATTTGTAACCGATGCCGGAAAAATAATTATGATAATAAGCATCCTGTTGTGGTTTTTATGTTCGCACGGACCAGGTAATAGGATGGAAAATGTAGAAAGAAAATATGCTGCTTTAGCACAAGCGCTACCAACGCAAAAAGCAGTTTTAGCCAAGCGCCTTTCTTCCGAAAAACTACAAAATTCTTATGCTGGATTATTGGGCCAAACTATTGAGCCTGTAATAAAGCCACTAGGATATGATTGGAAAATTGGCATTGCATTAATTACGTCCATTGCTGCAAGAGAAGTTTTTGTTGGTACAATGGCTACCTTATATAGTGTTGAAGAAAGCGATAACAATTCACTTAGGGAGAAACTCCAATCGGCAACACATGCCGACGGATCAAAAGTATATAGCTTACCGGCCGCGTTTTCGTTGATGATATTTTATGTTTTGGCCATGCAGTGTATGAGTACACTTGCCGTAGTAAAAAGAGAAACCAAATCTTGGAAATGGCCGGTATTTCAATTCTCTTATATGACAGGACTCGCCTATCTAATGAGTTTGATTGTTTACCAATTGTTTAAATAATAATATCCTCCCTAATTGTATAGAGAAGATATTATCATTCAATTACCTATTAACCTTCTGCCCAAGCAGCTAGTATTTCTTCGGTATGATTTTTTGTATCGGGTTTTACAATAATCTTTACAATCTTACCAGTTTCGTCAATTAAAAAAGTAGTACGGGTAGTTCCCATATAGGTATGACCCATGATCTTTTTTTCGCCCCATAAATTGTATTTATCTACAATCTTCTTGTCTTCGTCTGAAATTAAAGGAAAAGGAAGGGTAAATTTCTCTTCGAATTTTTTATGGCTCGCAACACTATCGGTACTTACGCCCACAACTTGGTAACCCTTTTTTAATAAAGCAGTATAATTATCTCTCAAATTACAAGCTTGTGCGGTACATCCTGGCGTATCGTCT
The DNA here is from genome assembly GCA_026391415.1 of Bacteroidota bacterium. GTDB lineage: Bacteria > Bacteroidota > Bacteroidia > Chitinophagales > Chitinophagaceae > Sediminibacterium. The sequence goes on along the minus strand of JAPLEL010000105.1, from coordinate 36,459 downwards.
TTTGGATAAAAATATAAGATTAACTTTTGTCCTTTGTAATCAGTTAACGAAATTGCTTTACCATTTTGATCCACCGCTTTAAAAAGTGGTGCCTTGCTGCCTTCTTTTAATACTGCCATTTTATTTTATTTATGTGTTCAATCAATCAATAATAACCCTAAAAAATTGGTTTTGTTGGTATTTTCCAAAACCATTTAAAAATTTAATGCCTTTTTTGGCTTCCTGACCTTACATTTGCACAATTTATTTTTTTGCAATTATGCCTAGAGACAACTCCATCAAATCGGTTTTAATCATTGGTTCTGGACCCATTATTATTGGCCAAGCCTGTGAATTCGACTATTCAGGCACTCAAGCCGCTCGTAGCTTGCGTGAAGAGGGGATCGAAGTGATCCTAATTAACAGTAACCCTGCCACCATTATGACCGATCCAATGATGTCGGACAAGGTTTACCTACTCCCTTTGACCGTTGAAAGTATAGAAAAAATTTTAGAAGAGAACGAGATAGATTCCGTTTTGCCTACAATGGGCGGACAAACGGCATTAAACCTATGTAAAGAAGCCGACGAATTAGGGATTTGGGCAAAATACGGGGTAAAATTGATTGGGGTAGATATTGCTGCCATTGACACTGCAGAGGACCGTGAAAAATTTCGTCAATTGATGGTTCGTATTGGAATTGCAGTTGCCCCTAGTAGGGTAGCCAATAGCTTTTTGGAAGGAAAAGAATTTGCCCAAGAAATAGGATTTCCACTAGTAATTCGTCCATCTTTTACCCTTGGTGGGACTGGCGGCGGATTTGTACATACCAAAGATGATTTGGATGCCGCACTAGAAAGAGGACTTAAAGCTTCACCCATTCACGAAGTATTGGTAGAAAAAGCTGTTTTGGGATGGAAAGAATACGAATTAGAATTACTAAGAGATATTAATGATAATGTAGTTATTATCTGCACTGTTGAGAATTTAGACCCCATGGGCGTTCACACAGGCGATAGTATCACTGTTGCGCCAGCAATGACCCTAAGTGACACAGCATACCAAGATATGCGTAACAAAGCCACTTTAATGATGCGTTCTTTAGGTAATTTTACCGGTGGATGTAACGTACAGTTTGCGCTTAACCCAGCAACCGAAGAATTGATTGCGGTAGAAATTAATCCACGCGTAAGCCGTTCATCGGCCTTGGCTTCAAAAGCAACAGGTTATCCAATTGCTAAAATTGCCGCCAAACTTGCAATAGGCTATTCGCTTGATGAATTAAAGAATCAAATTACTAAAACAACTTCTGCCTATTTTGAGCCTGCTTTGGATTATGTAATTGTAAAAATTCCACGTTGGAATTTTGATAAATTCAAAGGAGCAAATGATACTTTAGGTTTACAAATGAAAAGCGTGGGAGAAGTAATGGCTATTGGAAGAAGCTTTACCGAAGCCATTCAAAAAGCTTGTCAAAGTTTAGAAAATGAAGCGATTGGATTGGGTTATTATGGCAAGAGTTTAATGAAGAGTGAAGAGATTGTAGAATATATCAAAATACCAAAATGGGATCGTATTTTTAGAATCAAAGATGCTTTAATGCAAGGATCTACTATTAAATCTATTGCACAAGCAACTGGAATTGATCGTTGGTTCTTGTACCAAATTCAACAAATTTGTGAGGTTGAAAAAGAGATAGCCAAATATTCTTTAGACACTATTCCTACTGAGCTACTTAAAGAAGCCAAAAAGAATGGATTTAGCGATTTGCAGATTGTTAAAATCATGAATAATACCTGCACAGAAGACGACGTTTATGAAAAAAGGAAAGCCTTAGGTATTACACGCGTTTATAAAATGGTAGATACTTGTAGCGCTGAATTTGAAGCAAAAACACCTTATTTCTACAGCACATTCGAAGGATAATCTTTTCAAAATATTTGGCTATTTAATACCAAATATTTTGACTTTTAAATTTCGCATTAATAAGTTCATGGGTAAAACCTGTGTATAGAAAGACAGATCAAATAATTTATTTCGATAATTTTTGTATTCGTCTATTGTAAGTAAATCACTGGTAGTGGTGGTGTTCCATTTTTTTTCTACATAATCTCCTTTGGTCATTTGCACAATATTATGGTGCGTATAGAATAAAAAATTACGCCCTTTGTGTGTTGTATCAATTATAGATAACCGAAATGAAGGTTGATCTTCTAAGCCTGGGGTTTGTAAATTAATTTCTGCAGAAACTTCTACATAGATATACTTTTCGCCAATAGGAATTTTTATTTCTGGCAATATAGTAGTGTCGGAACTTTGCGTAAATATTTTTTGTGTGGCAGGACTTGAATACTCTAAAAGCAATTCTTTTGCACCTGTTGGCATCACTTTATTTACCGGAAAAATTTTATTATTATCGCATACATAAGAATTAATCAACTTAAAATTATTGAGCAATTGTTTCATGTATTGTTTAACAGAATCGTTTTCTACGTGCTCTTCTAGCAAATTGGGCGTTAATCGATACAACTCGTCTCCAGAAAGATAATACCCCTTATAAATATAATCAGTCATTTCTCTGCTCCATTCCATAAATGGCATAGCGTGTGTATTTCTAAAACGTACACAAGTATCTAATACATCGCCAAGCCAGTTCACTTCTTTTGGTCTTTGTTTTAATGCCGGATAATTATTTAATACCAACGAAGAAATGGTTGGCGCCAAATTATTATGTGAGTTTACAGAATAAAATTTCTTGTGTGCTTTTAACATGGGCGAATACACAATCAATGGAACATGGTAATCATCTATGCCACAAGTGGAAGGGAAAGAGCCAATATGATGGTCGCCGGTAATAAAAAATATGGTGTTTGCATAATCTGCTCGCTTGGCATATTTTGCAAAAAAATCTCTAAAACAATCATCGGCAAACATATAAGTAACCAAAACCTCTTTGCTTTCTTTGAGTGTTTTCTTTACCGTTAAAGTATTGGGTATTCCCAACATTTTTTTATCAAACAATTTTTCGTAGTGCGGTTTTTGCTCAAACAAATAAGGCATATGCGTTGTGCCTGTATGATAGATATTTAAATAGGGCGATTCATGCAAGGAGTCCATCACTTCAAAACTTCTATTAAATAAAGCATCATCCGGATAACCCATCGACCAGCCTTCTGACCCAACACCCATTTCTTTGTATTTCGCTCCGTATTTAGACAAAATCATATCTGTTCCTTGTAAGCGCATATACCCACCCATATTATCAAAATCAGGATTAAACCCTATTAAAAAATTAGCATGGTATCCATTTGATCGTAAAATATTTATGAGCGATAAATGATTGGGCATTACATTAATTACAGAAAATCCGCGCTTTCCATAAGGCAGGGAACCAGAAATGGCAGGGTGTGCTGCAAAAGTTCCTGGTGCGGTACTTAAAAAGTTATCCCAGGTTAAACTTTTGTTAGACAGCGAATCTAAAAAAGGTGTAAAGCTTCCTGCATAAGCGCTATCGCCACTAAAATCACGCGACAAACCTTCCACCACCAATATCACAATATTTGGCGGCTTGCTTTTATTTAAATTAAAGAATGAGCCAAGTACGTCTTTACTGTTATTTTCATGTAATAGCGGAAAATCTTTTCTAGTAAAAGCAAAAGGTTGGTTTTTTTGATAGAACGCAATAGCATCGGCCAATTCTTCTGGCGATAAATTACTAGCATCAAAATTGTCTTTGTTCTTAAAGTATCGATAGTTGTCAATTACCCAAAACACAAATTTGTTGGAAGTAAAATAGTAGGCTTTTTTTTGTGCAAACCATTTTTGGGAAGGGTTAGCATAAGAAAAAAATAAGATAGACAATATAGATGCCGTTAACCATCCTTGTATAAACACCTTGCTAATCACCCAAGGTTTAAATAGCCAATTGTTTAAGAAAAAATAGATTGCTACATATAATAAAAATGGTAGGTATAATAATGGGCCGCTAGTCATCATCTGCTTTGATGTCATCCAAGATTCCTTTAAACTTCTTGTAAAAAATTCATGATCAAAAGGTGAATTGCGTTCAGAAAACACCACTATTAATGCGATATATAAAACAATTAGTAAAGTGTTAAGTGTATGTAAAACGATTCTAGCACCCCGATTACTTGCCAAACCAATCAGCAATAAAGGCAATAATATAACTGCGCCGTATAGCAAACAACCCCAAATATCATATAACCAACCAGCTAGTTCAAAATACAATGCATGTTTTACAAACGACTTAGATGCTACTAAAAAATATTCATAAAAGCGAATGCCGCAAATGGCAATAACCAATGCCAACATTGCTTTTAGATAAACTTGAACAAAAGAAAGATTTTTAGTTGCCGCCATAGAAAGATAAAAGTACAAAACTAAGTTTTAATTATTTTTGTGATATGAAATTGTCTGATCGGCAGTAACTTGCCGTTTATTCGCCTTTATCATGAGTGCCAAATAATATGCCAGACCAACCTCAAGTTTTTCATTCTGTTTCAAAAGCAAGATGGCAGCGGTTTAAAATCGCTTACCGGTTTCTACTTTTTTTAGGGTTATTGGCTATTGGGGTAATTATGATTGCTATAAGAAATATGGATAACAATGAGCCAGAAATTTCTTTAGCTAATAAAGCCATTAAAAAAGTATTAACCGATAAAGTTGCCCCATATAGAGAGAGTAAAATGTTGCAAGATTATCGAGGGTTTAGAAATGCCATTAGTGCAAAATGGGCTAAAGGAAAAGTTGGCGGAAAAAATGATGATGTACTCGATCTATCAAACTCTCCATTGTTTAGTGACAGCATTGGAATAAGAGCTGCTTTTTATGTAGCATGGGACCCTCAATCTTTTTACTCCTTAGAAAAAAATATTTCAAAGCTCAACTTGGTTATTCCTGAGTGGTTTTTCATTGACCCAAATGCAGATACCTTATTTACCAATATTGACGCACGTGCACTAAAATTAATGAAAGCTTCGGGTGTAAGAATCATGCCTATTCTTTCTAATAATTTTAAGCAAGAATTTAGAGGTGCTGCTATTCATAGAATTTTAACGAACCCTATAAAAAAACAAAAATTAATTAGTGACTTAATTAAGCTTTTAAAACAATACGATTTTGCAGGTGTAAATATTGACTTCGAAGAATTAGAGGAAAGTAGCGCTGAAGATATTGTTGCTTTTCAAAAAGAAGTATACACACAATTACATGCCAATAATTTTTTTTTTTTTTTTGATGTAATTCCCTTTAATGATGACTACGATTTTAAGGCACTTGCTAAATACAACGACTATTTAATTTTAATGGCTTATGATCAATTCCACACAGAAACTAAGCCTGGACCAATTTCTTCTCAACGCTGGATTCAAGCAGCACTAGATGCAATGGACGACCATGTTATTGCTTCAAAAATTATTCTAGGCATGGCTGCATATGGCTATGATTGGAAGTTAAAAAGCAAACAAGTAGAAGTCCTCTCTTATCAAGAAGCATTGGCCAATGCCAAGGAAAGCGATGCTGTGGTTGATTTTGATAATGATACTTATAATTTACACTACCAATATTACGATGGTGCCGACTCATTGCATGAAGTACATTTTACAGATGCTGCTACCAATTTTAATATTTTGCGTTTTGCTACAGAATATCGATTAGCAGGCACTGCCTTATGGCGTTTGGGAAGCGAAGACAATAGGGTTTGGGAGTTCTACCACAAATCCATGACCAAAGAGGCATAACAAAGTTTTGATTTTAATGAGTTCAGTAAAGTACCTGCAGGAACTAAGCCAGATTACATTGGAGAAGGTGAAATTTTAGATGTTATTGCAACACCCACATCAGGAAAGATTACACCAGAAATAGACAAGATAGATATGCTAATTAGCGAAGAAGCGTATACCGAACTTCCATCAACCTATGTAATTAGAAAATTTGGCGAAACGAAAAAAAGAAAATTAGTACTCACTTTTGATGATGGGCCAGACAGGGTATACACCAAACAAATTTTAGACACACTAGCCCATTACCATGTGCCCGCAAACTTTTTTGTAGTAGGTATAGAAGCAGAAAATAATATCCCTTTAATTAAAAGAATTTATAGAGAAGGGCACGAGTTAAGTAACCATACTTTTTTTCATCCTAATATGGCAAAGGTAAGTACACAGCGTGCCAATTTAGAAATGGACTTAACTAGGTTATTAATAGAATGCATCACTGGGCATAGTACCATTATGTTTCGTGCACCTTTTAATGCAGACAGTGAACCCGATAAAAGCGAGGAATTAATTCCTGTAGCATTAAGCAGAAAAAAGAATTACCTCACTGTTGGCGAAAGTATTGACCCCGAAGACTGGCAAAAAGATGAATTGCCAAACTTTAATGGAGATACTATTTTTAATCGAGTGGTGGCTGTTTACAACAAACGAATTAACAACCCCGACAAAACGGATACTAGTGGTGTAAATGGAAATATTATTTTATTACACGATGCAGGTGGAGACAGATCTGCAACAGTAGAAGCTACTGGAAAGATCATACGGTTTTTCCAAAGCAGGGGTTACACTTTTACCACAGTAGCAGATTTATTAGGAAAAAAACCTGAAGACGTAATGCCTGAAGTGCCCAAGGGCAGCGGTTATTATGCACTTCAAGCCAATTATATTTTTGCCGAAACAGGTTATTTGATTGGTGCACTTATGTATGCCCTATTCTTGTTATTTCTTTTATTAAGCGCCATTAGACTGATAGTAATTTTTATATTAGCTGCACTAGAAAGAAAAACCGAGAAACTAAAAAATATTAGTGAAATTACTATCAGTAAATATCCATTGGTTTCTATTATTGTACCTGCATACAACGAAGAAGTAAATGCTGTCAACTCTATCGAAAACTTATTAAAATGTAATTACCCGGTATTTGAAATAATATTTATTGATGATGGCAGCACCGATGCTACTTATAAAAAAGTAACGGATGCATTTGAATCTAATTCATTAGTAAAAATATTAACCAAAGTAAATGGTGGAAAAGCATCTGCATTAAATTATGGAATTGAGCAGTCGGCTGCAAAGTATCTAGTATGTATTGATGCAGATACGCAATTGGCTACAGATGCGGTAACAAAGCTCATGCAACATTTTTTAAACCCTTTAGAAGGACAAAAAATTGGCGCAGTTGCTGGCACTGTAAAAGTGGGAAATGAAATAAATGTATTAACCAAATGGCAAAGCATTGAATATACCGTAGGTCAAAATTTAGACCGAAAAGCTTTTGCGCAAGTGAACGCTATTACTGTGGTTCCAGGAGCAATTGGCGCATTCAATAAAACTGTTTTATTAGAAGCTGGTGGATTTACAACAGACACCCTTGCAGAAGACTGCGACCTTACTATTCGTATTTTAAAATTGGGCTACCAAATAACCAATGAACAAAATGCCGTAGCATTTACAGAAGCACCAGAAACTGTTAAGATGTTTTTAAAACAACGTTTCCGTTGGAGTTTTGGGGTGATGCAAACATTTTGGAAACACAAGGAATTATTGTTTAATACCAAGTATAAAGCATTAGGGTTTATTGCATTTCCAGACATGCTTTTGTTTAAATACATCATCCCATTATTTAGCCCTATTGCAGATTTTTTAATGGTTGTTGGATTGCTAACAGACAATGCTGGTAAAATTGGCCTTTATTATTTAATATTTATAATAGTAGATGCCATCACCGCTAGTATTGCATTTACCTTTGCAAAAGAAAAAGTATGGAAATTGGTTTGGTTAATTCCCCAACGACTAATCTATCGATGGCTGATGTTATGGGTACTATTTAAGTCAATGCGCCAGGCAATTAAAGGAGAATTACAACACTGGGGCGTATTAAAAAGAACGGGTAATGTAAAAGACATTGTATAGACACTGAAATATAATCGTAGTAAAAACGAGTATAATTACCCAAAACTGCCCTTCTTTTCTTTACTTTGCAGCAATTTATATTCAGTGCATCATTTTATATAATTGATTCACTATCAAAAGAAACTACCAATGGTTATGAAATTAACTGATATTCAAGTACAAAATGAGAAAGAAACCCGCGGTGGGTTTGGAGAAGGCATCTACGAAATAGGTAAAGAAAATGAAAACGTAGTAGTGCTAACCGCAGACTTAGCAGGCTCTTTAAAACTAGGACCCTTTATTAAAGACTTCCCTAACCGTTTTGTACAAGTAGGTATTGCCGAAGCAAATATGATTGGTATTGCAGCTGGTATGACCATTGGCGGAAAAATTCCTTACACCACAACTTTTGCCAATTTTAGCACTGGTAGGGTTTACGATCAAATTCGTCAAAGCGTTGCTTATAGCGGTAAAAATGTTAAAATATGTGCGTCTCATGCTGGCCTAACACTAGGCGAAGATGGCGCAACACATCAAATTTTAGAAGATATTGGTTTGATGAAAATGCTACCTGGCATGACTGTTATTGTGCCTTGTGATTTTAACCAAACAAAAGCTGCTACAAAAGCAATTGCCAATTATGAAGGTCCAGTATACTTACGTTTTGGACGTCCCAAATGGCCAAACTTTACAGCAGTGGATGGATCAGATTTTGAAATTGGAAAAGCACAAAAACTAAGCGATGGTGCAGACGTTTCTATTTTTGCTTGCGGACATATGGTTTGGAAAGCTATTGAAGCAGGAAGAATTTTAGAAGCAAAAGGCATTAGCGTTGAACTAATAAACGTGCATACTATTAAGCCATTAGATACCGAAGCAATATTGGCTTCAATCAGCAAAACCAAATGTGCTGTTACAGTAGAAGAACACAATGTGATTGGTGGATTGGGTGATGCTATTGCGCAAGTAGCTGCAAAAAACTGTCCGATTCCTATTGAATATATTGGCACCAACGACACATTTGGCGAAAGCGGAAAACCAACTGAACTATTAACTAAATATGGCTTAGACGCACCCTTTATTGTAACAGCTGTCGAAAAAGTAATGGCTAGAAAATAACAGAATGAAACTTATTTAAATATTTAAACCGCGGCATTGGTCGCGGTTTTTTTTATTTTCATTATGGCGCCAATCTTTCTAAAGTCCAGGAATGATTGTCGTTTAGTTTATAAAGCATTCGATCGTGCATTCTACTGCTGCGACCTTGCCAGAATTCTATAGTGGTTGGCTTCACTACATAACCACCCCAATGATTAGGACGGGGAATATAATTTTCTCCAAACTCTTGTTCAAAATGCACATAATTGTTTTCTATAATTGAACGATCAGCAATCACGGTGCTTTGCGGCGAAGACCAAGCACCAATTCTACTGCCTGCAGGACGCGATTGAAAATAAGCATCGCTTTCGGATGCGTGTATTTTTTCTATACTCCCATTAATACGAACTTGTCGTTCTAATTCTTTCCAAAAAAACACCAAGGAAGCATATGGGTTTTCGGCAATGTCTTTTGCTTTTTGGCTTTGGTAATTGGTAAAAAAAACAAAGCCGTTTTGGTCATATCCTTTTAATAATACAATTCTTGCAGAGGGAATACCTTGTAATGAAGCGGTAGCCAAAGTCATGGCATTTACTTCTTCAATTTCACTGTTTAAAGCTTCGTCAAACCAACGCGTAAATTGCTCGAATGGGTTAGCAGCAACATCCGCTTCTAGTAATGATTTCATACGATAATCACAACGTATATCAGCGATTGGCGTTTTCATAAAACACTTATTTGATACAAAGGTAGCTTATTCAAGTATTTCTAGCTTTTCTGCAGCACGTTTTCCTGAGATATAAGTATAAACAGCTGGTACTACAAAAAGTGTTAGAATTAATGAGAATAAAAGCCCGCCTACAACCACAATTCCTAATGGCATTCGACTCGTTCTAGCTGCGCCAAAACTAATTGCAATTGGTAATGCCCCTAATGCGGTTGCTAGTGTAGTCATTAAAATAGGGCGTAGTCTTTGCGTAGCTGCTTCTATAACAGCAACCCGCTTAGGTAAGCCTAGTACTCTTTTTTTGTTAGCAAATTCAACAATTAAAATTCCGTTTTTGGTTACCAATCCAATCAACATAATCATTCCAATCTGCGAAAAAATATTAATGGTTTGATTAAATATCCATAAACTCAATAGTGCACCTGCAATAGCCAAAGGAACTGTAATCATGATTGTAAATGGATCACTAAAACTTTCAAACTGAGCGGCTAATACCAAGTAAATTAAAATAAGGGCTAATATTAAAGCAAAGCTTGTATTTGAAGAACTCTCTACAAAGTCTCTTGATGGGCCACTCAGGTCTGTTTGAAATGATTCATCAAGCACTTTATTGCCAATTGCCTGCATCGCTTTTACACCATCGCCTATAGTTTTGCCATCTGCTAATGAAGCTGAAATGGTTGCTGCTTTAAATCGGTTAAAATGATACAAGCTTGGCGGATTGCTATTTTCTTCTAATTTGATTACTGCACTAAGCGGAATATTATCTCCCCGATTATTTCTAACGTATAATTTTTTAATATCCGTCAACTCATTTCTACTGGATCTTTCAACTTGGTTAATTACAGAGTACTGTTTACCATTCATGACAAAATAGGCCGATCTAGCACCACTAAAAGCCGACTGCACAATAGATGAAACATCTGTGGTAGACAATCCCAAATCTTTAGCTTTGATTCGGTCGATAGAAAGTTGTACTTCAGGCTTACTGAATTTTAAATTGACATCAACATTTTGAAAAGTTTTGTCTTTTCTGGCTTCTTCCAAAAATTTAGGAATGACCGATTTTATTTTTTCAAAATCAAGATTTTGAATAATAAATTGAACAGGTAAGGATCCCCTAGACGCAAAACCAACAGAGATCGTTTGCTCTTGTATGGCAAAAACGCGGGCATCATTAAATCTTGCTAACTTTTTATTTAAATCGTTAGCAATTTCATTTTGTGATCTTTTTCTGAATTCCGGCCACACCAAACCAAGTCTGGCATAACTCCCATTTGATCCACCAGAACCCGATGAAAAACCAGGAACTGAATTGAAAGTATAATCCCTTTCTGTAACTGAATCATTTAAAAAATCGGTTACTTTATCAGATATCGTTAGCATACGATCAAAGCTTGTTCCTTCTGGAGCTGACATTGTAAACCGAAGACTACTTCTGTCTTCAATAGGAGCAATTTCGCTTTGAATTCCTTTTCCAATAAAATAAATAATTCCCAAACAGGCAGCCACAATTACCCATGCCATCCACCTAATTTTTAAGAACCCGGTTAATAAATATTTATACCCAGACTCCATCCCTTTAAAAAAAGGTTCTGTTCTTTCATAAAATTTTCCGTTTCCCAACTTTTTTCTACTCAAAAAAACATTCAAAACAGGCGTTATTGTTAGGGACACAAATGCAGAAATTAAAACCGAACAAGCCACTACAATTCCAAATTCACGAAAGAGGCTACCAACAAATCCTTGTAAAAAAATAAGCGGTAAAAACACCACAGAAAGTGTAATAGATGTAGAAATAATTACAAAGAAAATTTCTTTGCTACCCTCTAGTGCAGCTACCTTAATAGGCATACCACTTTCTAGTTTTCTGAAAATATTTTCCGTGACCACAATTCCATCATCAACCACTAGCCCCGTAGCTAAAACAATCCCTAATAAAGTAAGTACATTAATAGAAAAGTCCCCATAATACATGATAAAGAACGTAGCTATTAATGATATAGGAATATCAATTAATGGTCTGATTGCAATCATCCAATTACGAAAGAAAAAGAAGATAACCAATACCACCAAACTTAATGAAATGAATAAGGTTTCTTTAACTTCCGCTAAAGACCTTCGTATATTTCTTGTATTATCAATAATAATATTAAAAACGATATCGGTTTTGTTTCCTTTTTTTATTTCATCGAGTCGTTTATAAAATTCATCGGCAATACGAATATAGTTAGCCCCCGGTTGCGGTGTTATAGAAATACTCACCGCAGGAACACTATTGTATTTATAAGTAAACTCCTCCCATTCTGGCCCCAACTCTACTTTAGATACATCTGATAAACGTACAATTCCAGTAGCATCTTCTTTAATAATGAGGTCTCTGAATTGTTTTTCGGTAGTTAATTTGCCCATGGTACGAATAACCAATTCGGTATTGTTGCCATAAATTTTTCCGGCAGGCAATTCTACATTCTCTTTATTCAATGCAGTTTGTATGTCATTGAAAGCAATATTGTAAGCAGCCAATTTATCGGGATTCGTCCAAATTCGCATTGCATACCTTTTTTGTCCGCGTAACGAAACTGAACTTACTTCATTAATTGTTTGAAACCTTTCTACCAACACATTTTCGGCATAGTCACTCAACTCGGCCATACTTTTGGTAGGACTCTGTATAACCATGCTAATGATCATATCACTGTTGGCATCTGATTTTGTAACCACAGGAGGCGCGTCAATATCATCTGGTAAATTTCTTGCAGCTTGGCTCACTTTATCGCGCACATCATTAGCAGCGGTTTCGAGCGAAACACCCAAATTAAATTCAACAGTAATATTGCTCATTCCAATGGAACTAGAAGAACTAATGCTTCTAATACCTTGTATGCCATTGATTTGTTTTTCGAGGGGCTCTGTAATTTGACTTTCAATTACATCAGAATTAGCTCCCGTATAAGAAGTGCTGATACTAATGGTTGGAGGATCAATAGCAGGATATTCTCTAACTGCTAAAAAACTAAATCCAACCACGCCAAAAAACACGAGCATGATATTCATCACCGTGGCCAAGACCGGCCTTTTCAACGATAATTCTGATATATTCATCTTATTCCTTGGATCAAAAAATTATAAATAATGTAACTGCTTAATAGCTAATAAAAAATTAGCGAATCAAATCCTCAATATTTTTTACTGACCGTATTTTAATAAGTCCATTTTGTCTGGTGAATAATATCCCTGTAACTATTATAGAATCGCCAACATTAATGCCACTTAAAATTTCAACTGCACCAACTGTTCTTACGCCTGTTTCTACATCTACAAAAACAGATTTCCCATTTTTTACAACTGCCAATCTTTTTGACTTTGCCTCTGGCATAATGGAACTAGAAGGAACCATGATGCTCTTACTGTTTTCTCCAGCATCTAAATATATTTTTACAAAAGCACCAGGATTTGCAGTGGCATTTAAATAGGCACGAACTTTTAAATTTCTTGTAGCTGTATTAACCATTGGTTCGGTAGCAAAAATAGTTGCTTTTTTTCGCGCTGATTTTCCTCCGTCAATATCCACTTCAACCGTTCTCCCTTTGCGAATAAGGTTGCTATAATTTTCTGGTAGTGTAAAATCAATTTTTAATTTGCTTACCTGTTGTATGCTTGTTAAAACAGTTGCAGTTGTAACGAAAGAGCCTTGGCTGATTAAACGCAATCCTAATAAACCATCAAATGGTGCTTTTAAAACTGTTTTGTCAATTAAGGTTTGGGTATAGGCTAAATCAGCTTTAAAACTATTTACTTGATTTAAAGCAATATCGTAGTCGTTTTGGTTAATGCCATTGATGTTTAATAATTTTTTATACCGCTGCTCGGTTAGTTCTGCCAAGTTTAGTTGCACTTTGGTTTTAGACAACTGTGCTTGCAAGTCGGCATCATTAATTTTTGCAATAACAGTTCCTTTTTTTACAACAGTTCCTTCTGGAACGTCTAAAAAAACCAAGCGGCCATTTACTTCGGGATGCAATTCTGCATATTCATTGGCTAAAACAGTACCATTGGCTTCAATGATATTACTAATCTTTTGGGTCTTGGCCACAATTACATCCACCATAACCTTTTGGCTGCCAGCGTTTTGCTTAACTTCCACTTTTTGGTTTTTACAGGCAGTACCGATACAAAAGACGGTTACAACTAAAAATATACGTTTCAAGGCTAAAGTTTTGTGTATTTAAAGATAGAAAAAAAAACATACTAGCTAGTGTACAATATTTGAATGGTTGATCGAATGAAATATTTCGACAAATACGCCGGTTTCCACAATTTGCTCCGTAAATTCAGCCAATAGAATTACATCATCTATTAATTTACAATATGTATCAATTTTCACAAAAATTTCCGCATAAAAGGGCTTTTATAACGGGTGCCGCTTCGGGGCTTGGTAAGGCTTTTTGTATCGAATTGGCGCAAGAAGGTTGGACAATAGGCATGGCCGATATTAATGAGGCACAATTAGCGCTTGCTGCACAAGAAATTAATGCGCTAGGCGGAAAAGCCCTAGTATTTCAATTAGACGTAGCTGATAAGCAAGCCTACAAAATTGTGGCAGCGTCATTTTTAGAACAAGTTGGAGGAATTGATTTATTGTTTAATAATGCAGGTGTTGGAGATGGAAGTGTTTTTGAGGAGTATAGTTTAGAAAATTATGAGTGGATGATTGGCATAAATTTAATGGGCGTTGTTCATGGCTGTTACTATTTTATTCCAACCATGAAACAACAAAAATCAGGGCATATTCTTAATACAGCTAGTGCTGCAGCATTTGCCTGCTCTCCTACTATGGCTGCCTATAATATGACAAAAGCAGCAGTAGTGGCATTAAGCGAAACATTGTATGGAGAATTAATGGAACACCATATTCAAGTGTCTTCTATAGAACCTACTTATTTTAAAACCAATGTGGTACAATATGCGCGGGGCGGGACTTTTGTAAAAAAAGCTACCCAACACTTTATTGATCGCTCTGGCTTAGAAGCAAAAGAAGTAGCACAAGAAATTTTAACCCGAGCTGGCAACCAAGAACTCTATATTATTTTACCAAAATCCGCTAGAAAAATGTGGCAATTAAAAAGACTAGCCCCAACTTGGTTTAGAAAAAAAGTAACCAAACAATTTTATACGGCTATGAAAAAAGCCATGAAACGATCTTAGTTTTCATCTCATAAAAAAACACAATGGACGCCAATCAAATATTTAGTTTAAACGGAAAAGTGGCTTTAATAACCGGTGCTAGCAAAGGTATTGGAGAAGCAATAGCCCGATATTTTGCAGCATGTGGCGCGCGCGTAATTATCAATTCAAGAAAACAAGATGAGTTAGATAAAGTAGCAGCATCTATTCAAGCAACTGGAGGCGATTGTATAGGAATGGCGGCTAATGCAGGCGATATTACTGCTTGTAAAATATTAATAGAAACCATCAAAGAACAGTATGGAGGGATTGATATATTGGTCAATAATGCCGCGAGCAATCCTGTGTTTGGCCCAATGGTAGATTGCGAAGAATGGGCATTTGACAAAATCATGAATGTGAATGTTAAAGCGCCTTTTGAATTAAGTAGAATGGTGCACCCAATCATGAAAGCTAGGGGTGGCGGGTCTATTATTAATATCAGTTCTATTGCCGGACTCACGCCAGATCCGGGGCTAGGCATGTATTCTATTTCAAAGGCTGCATTAAATATGCTAACCAAAGTAACCGCAAAAGAATGGGGTGTAGATGGCATTAGAGTGAATGCAATTTGCCCGGGTTTAATTAAAACAAAATTTTCTGAAGCACTTTGGCAGAACGAAAAATTTCTAAACTATTTTATTAAACAGTCGCCCATACAACGCATGGGAACAGTAGAAGAAATAGCCGGCTTGGCACTTTATTTAGCAGCCGATGCGTCTGGCTATTGCACAGGAACCGTTTTTACTGCAGATGGCGGAAATACTATTTAATTCAGTCTTGTAAATTGTTTACCATGGAACCAATTTTTGTTACCGATCGCATCAAAAACATTATTCCAATTATTAGGGAATTTGTTACCACAGAATTAATCCCATTAGAAAAAGACCATTTAACGCGGCCCTTTAAGCAAACTGAAATTATTTTACAAGCAAAAAGAGAAAAAGTAAAAACGCTTGGTTTATGGGGATTACACTTAACAAAAGAATCAGGTGGCCACGGTCTAACCCTTTGTGAATTTGGACAGCTAAGTGAAATCATGTCGTTAGCACCTTATTATGGCCAATATACTTTTAATTGCCAAGCACCCGATATTGGTAATGTAGAATTGATAGGAAAATTTGGATCAGAAGCTGTTAAAGAAAAATTTTTACAGCCTTTATTGGAAGGAAAAATTAGAAGTTGTTTTTCTATGACGGAACCAGAATTTGCTGGATCAAATCCTACCAGACTCGGCACAACAGCTGTAAAAGAAGGCGATGAATATATAATCAATGGACACAAATGGTTTACCTCTTCGGCCGATGGTGCTGCGTTTGCAGTAGTGATGGCTGTTACCAACCCTAGTGCTGCGCCACACGAAAGAGCCAGCATGATTATTGTTCCAACCAATACGCCTGGATTTGAATTGGTGCGAAATATTCCCATTTTTGGAGAGACCGGAGAAGGATGGGCAAGTCATGCAGAAATTCGTTACACCAATTGTCGCGTGCCAATTTCAAATTTGATAGGACAAGAAGGTGCCGGATTTAAGCTTGCGCAAGAACGCCTAGGACCTGGAAGAATTCACCATTGCATGCGTTGGATTGGTATTGCAGAAAAAGGGCTCGATCTACTTTGTAAGTATGCAGTTACTAGAGAAATTGAAGAAGGCGTTTTATTGGGTGAGAAGCAATTTATACAAGGCTATATTGCAGAAAGCAGGGTAGAAATTGATGCTGCAAGATTATTGGTTTTGCGTACTGCCCACAATATTGATTTATACGGAGCAAAAGCTATTCGCGACCAAATTTCAGGCATCAAATTTTATGTAGCGAATATGTTTTTAAAAGTGTTAGACCGAGCCATTCAGGTACATGGTGGATTAGGCTTAACCGATCAAACAATGTTGGCTAATTTATACCAACACGAACGCGGTGCTAGAATTTGGGACGGAGCAGACGAAGTGCACAAACAAGCTATGGCAAGAAATATTTTAAAAACTTATGGATTGGATATTAAAAAGAAAAATAAGTAATGATTATTGATGCTGCTATTCCTTTAAAAAATAGTGAATCATTTAATATTGATTTACTCAATGATTATTTAATGGCGCATGCGCCATCCATTGAAAAAATTATTGGTGTAACAAGGTTTCCGGGCGGATATTCCAATACCACTTACTGTTTACAAACGGCACAAAAAGACCTCGTACTACGTATGCCACCAGCTGGTGCGCAAATACAATCTGCACATGATATGGCTAGGGAGTTTCGAGTTCTCAGTTTACTCGAACCGCACTATAAAAAAATTCCGCACCCTATTCATTATTGCGCGGCAGAAAACATTCTTGGCGCTCCTTTTTATATTATGGAACGCTTGCAGGGCGTGGTTTTGCGCGCGGGAAATGCGCCTGGCTTGCAACTACATTTAAATACAATGCACGAAATTTCAATTGCTTTGGTGGATAATTTAGTAGCCCTCCATGCCATTGATATTGAAGCAACAGATTTAATACAATTGGGCAAACCAGATGGTTATACTTCACGCCAGGTTGCAGGTTGGATAAAAAGATATCAAACCGCAGAAACGGATACAATAGAAAACATGAACTTGATTGCAGATTGGTTAACAAAAAACCAACCACCAACACTTTCTCCAACATTATTACACAACGATTATAAATACGATAATTTAATTTTAGACCCCCATAATCTTTCTACTATTTTAGGTGTATTAGACTGGGAAATGGCCACCGTTGGTAATCCTTTAATGGACCTCGGCGCAACCCTTGCCTATTGGTTTGAAGCTGGAGAAGATCCTGTGTTAAAACACTATAATTTAACTTGGTTAGCAGGTAATTTAACCAGAAAAGAATTGGCCGATAGGTATGCCAATAAAACCGGAAGAGACATAAAAAATATTGTATTCTATTATGTTTTTGGCTTGTTTAAAAATGCAGTTATTCTACAACAAATTTATCATCGATGGAAACAGGGAAAATCAACAGATCAACGTTTTGGTGCACTCCTACCCATCATTCATATTATTGGAGATATGGCCATTAAAGCACTAGAAAAAGACAGTATTTAATGGCTTGATTTTATTCTTCTCTTTTTCTTAAACTTCCTTTAAAATTATTTTTTGTAGCCCTATAATGCTCAAAACTTTTTTCAATAAAATAACCCAATTCTAATTCATTTAATTGTTGTACAATATCATAGTCTGGTCTATATCGACGCATGAAAGTGTCTAATTCAGGGCTAGTTAATTTGGTCACCTTTCTTACAAAGGATTTACTAAAGCGATTGTCTACGTATTTTTCTTGTTCTTGTTCTAGAAGTCTTTTTTGTAAACTCAAAATACTTCTGTTACGCTTAACCCTAAACATATTAATGATTTCGTCTAGGTCAAAACCAACAGTCATACTCCCAGGATTATAATTTGGGTTTGAACTCAAGCGAAGCCCTGGTTTTTTAAAGTCAAAGATTTTTGCGTAGTCTTTTCTATTTTGTACTGAATCAAATTTGTAATAATTGTTACGCACTTTTACTTCTGGAAGATCAAATGAGCGCACATGAATCATTACATCAAAATTATCGGTGTTTGAAATAGTGTCTACTGCAAATTTCATAGTAGATTTTCCTATCATAGAAAACCAAATAGAATCATTTGCAAAAACCCTAATTTGATAATTACCCAATGAGTCGGTAATAGTCCCCCGTCCAGAATTACTCATTACAGCAACTGCTTCCAAAGGCCTTCTTGCAGAAATATCAAATACCCTACCACTAATTAAAACGGTTTGGGCTTGGGTTATTTGTGCAAACAAACCAAACAGTACAATTAAACTAAAATAAAGAAAGTGTAGCCTTTTTCTCAAACAACAGTATTAAGCTGTAATATTAAAACAGTCAGTGCAGAATACAAGATAAGTTCAACGAATTAACGAGTCTTTTGCAGAATTCGTTAGAAATAATAAAGATTAGCTCACGCAATTCTTTTTTACCTCCTTCCAAAGGTCTCTATAACATTGTGCTGCAAAGCTGCTTGCTGCATAGGTTTCCAATGGAGCTTCTTGAATACCCATTTTTTCTACCTCACTCAAATAAGGGATATAATTTTTTAAAAATATCTTGTCTTTGTAGAATTGGTTAATTACCTCGTGGTGTAAATTTTTTCGGTGATCCACCATACTAAAAAAACATTTCAGTTTAGAAGCGTCAAAAGCATTTTCTTTAAAATAGTCAACCACCGTTTCGTATGACCTAATAGATAGTGTAGTAGGAATATTGGGCATCAACACAAAATCAGCGCCAAAAAAGATGGCATCATGCAACAATGAAATGCCTGGAGGACAGTCTAGTATAATAATATCGTATGTTTTTTTTAACCCCGATAATAGTTGCGCAATTTTTCTCCTTGACTGCTTGATGTCACTAAACAATATATCTGCATGCCTTGCTGAAAGGTCGGCAGGAATAATATCTAAATGCTCAAATGCAGTTGGCTGAATGGCTGCGGTTAACGCTAATTCGCTATTTAAAATCTTTTTCGACTCGTTTTTTACCTTGGCTTCACAGCCTAAATAAAAAGAACTAGATCCTTGTGGATCAAGGTCCCAAACAAGGGTTTTATAACCGTCTTTAGCAGACAAATAGGCCAAGTTAACGGCAGCTGCGGTTTTTCCTACGCCCCCTTTTAAATTGTATAATGCAAGTGTGATCATACTCTAATGTACAAAAAAATATTAAATCAATCAACTAGTCAAATATTAGCCTGGGTAAGCCATCCTAGCAGCAAGCAGCCTATAACAATATAAGGCGCTGGAATACGATTGGTACGAAGTAGTGAAAAAGTTAGTATTACGATAAATGCATCTGCAAAGGCCATTGACTCCCCATTAAACAAGGCAAACAGAAAATTATCCTTGATTAAATACAAAGTAGCGCCAGTCATAATACCCACAACTGCGGCATTAATACCTTCTAATGACCGATAGATGACCGCATATTTTTTGAGATTGTGCCATACTGGAAAAAAGAACAAAACCAATAACACGCTAGGTAAAAAAATAGCAACGGTTCCTATCATGCAGCCTAATATTTGTTGGGTAAATCCGGTATTGCGCATCACCATTCCACCTGCAAAAGACCCAATTGAAAAAACTGGACCAGGTATTGCCCTAACTATACCAGAGCCAGTTAAAAAATCTGCCTTATCCATCTGCAATACATCGCGCTTTTTATTTTGTACCAATTTTGTATTAGGACGAGTTACATATTGTTCATACATCAGCGGCATCAACACATCGCCTCCACCAAAAACTAGGCTACCAAAACGATACGCATTTTCAAATAAGTTGATGGGTTTTCTATTTTGCCAGTTTTGGCGCGTAGCCGTTTCAGATAAATAACCTGCAACACCAAAAATTGCTATAAAAATTAAAATATTTCCCCACTTAATTTCTTTTGGAGGAATGCCTTTTTGAGGGTGGCGACGGTCACTAAAATTGGTAATAATTCCGGCTACTACAATCAAACTTGGAAAAATCCAAGGTGTTTTGAAAGCTAAGAAAGTAGCCACTGTAGCTAGTGCCATTATAACCCTTGTAATAGTATTGTGCACTGCAATGCCAAATATTCTAAAAGTTGAATAGGCAATAAACCCAATAGCCATGGGCTGAATGAATTTAAAAACACCTAGTTGCAAATTACTAATACTTAAATAATTCACTAAAAAAGACAGTCCACCCATAATACTACTGGCAGGCAAAATCCAAATTAATAGGGTTAACAATGCTAGTGGAATACCGCCTCTTTTGTAACCAATTAATGTTAAGGTTTGGGTAGATGAAGCGCCTGGTAATAATTGGCAAAACCCATTGTACTCAATTAATTCAAGTTCAGTAAGGTCTTTGCGTTGGTGCACAAAGGTTTTCATCATCATACCCATATGACCCTGCGGACCACCAAATGCGGTAATGCTATGCCAAAAAACAGCCCGTAAAAAAGGGATATGACGAAACATGTAACTGCTTATTTTTTTAGTCCAATTTCTCTTAAACGTTCGTCTAAATAATCACCCGCAGTGATGTCTTCATAAGCCTTAGGATGTTCTGAGTCTATACAACTATCTAAACATGCCAAACTCATTTCGCTTCGGGGGTGTAAGAAAAATGGCATTGAAAAACGACTAGTATGCCATAAATCACGAGATGGATTCACCACACGATGTGTAGTGCTGCAAAGTTTGTTATTGGTTAAGCGCTGGAGCATATCTCCAACATTTACCACAATTTGGTCGGGTAAAGAAGTTACATTCAACCACTCGCCTTGCTTGGTAAGTATTTGTAAGCCATCTGCCGAAGCGCCAACTAATAAAGTAATTAAGTTGATGTCTTCGTGTTGTTCTGCACGAATAGCCGATTTTGGTTCGCTAATAATGGGTGGATAATGGATACAACGTAAAATGGAATTGCCATTATGAATATGTGGGGTAAAATAATTTTCATTCAAACCTAAATAACTAGCAATGGCTGATAATAAAGCGGAGCCTGCTGTTTCAAAATGTCGGTAGGCATTAAATATGGTATCATTAAAAACCGGAATCTCAGCAACTATTACATTTTCTGGATAGCTTTCATTAATTAGATCAGCATCTTCAACCGTTTGGCCATATTGAAAAAATTCTTTTAAATCTGGGGCTTCACTGCCTTTTGCATGCTCTCGACCAAAACTAGTATAGCCGCGCTGTCCGGCCAATCCTGTAATTTCGTAGTGTAGCTTTTTTTCTAAGGGCAACGAAAAAAACTGTTGCACATGTTCGTATTGTGCTGCAATTAATACCTCGGGAATTCCATGATTTTTTACTGCTACAAAACCTACAGTTTCATAGGCAGTTCCTAAAGACTGAATAAAATTGGCTTTTTGTTCTGGACTGCCACTTACAAAAGCGGCTAAATCAACTACTGGTATTGCCATAACAAGCATATTAAAATGATACTGACAATTTTTTATCACACTAAAAATACAAAAGAAGATGCAGATACGCATTATTGAAAAGTTCTTATATAAAATTTAATAAATATGGTAGATTTTTTAGAACTTTAATATATGAAACAGCATGTTGTTTTTTATTTATTCGTACTGAGTATCCTAGTATTTAGTTGTAGTACTCAAAAGCAAGCTATAACTGCTAATGAAGCCTATCAATTCAAAGCATTGAACAATGGCAAACCAGATTATAGCGATTTGCATTATTGGGCTGCCCATCCTTATAAAAAAGACCCTTCGGATAGTGTTCCTAAGCCATTATTAGCCAATTACCAGAAAGACTCAGCGGTAGATATTTTTTTCGTTTACCCTACTACCTATACCGATGAGGCAAAAACAATGGGCTGGAATGCACTAATTGATGATTCGGCACTAAATGCTAAAACAGACTATAGCCCCATACTTTTTCAGGCTAGTGTTTTTAATGCAGCTGGAAGAATTTTTGCGCCTAGGTACCGACAAGCACATTTATCTGCTTATTATGCCAAAACAGCTCAAGATAGTACCGATGCAATTGCCGCTTTTGAATTGGCTTACCAAGATGTAAAAGCTGCTTTTGAGTATTATTTAGCTCACAACAATGCAGCAAGGCCTATTATTATAGCTTCACATAGCCAAGGAAGTACGCATACCAAAAGACTACTCAAAGAATTTTTTGAAAACAAACCATTGTATTCAAAATTAGTTGCTGCTTATGTGATAGGAATGCCTGTTCCAACAAATTTATATACGGCTATTCCTAGTTGCAGTTTGCCTAATCAAACAGGTTGTGTATGTAGTTGGCGCACTTACAAACAAGGCTATATTCCAGCAGAAATTACCCTAGAAGTAAACAAGGCCATAGTTACCAACCCACTCAGCTGGAACGCAACAAAAACCCATGTAGACCGAAAAGATAATAAGGGTGGTATTTTACTAAAATACAATAGTTTGGTAAAACATGTAGCAGACGCAACCATTAGCGATGGAGTGCTTTGGACTGTAAAACCGCATTTTTTTGGCAATATCTTTTATACCACCAAGAACTACCATATTGCAGATTATAACCTTTACTACCTGAGCATCAGAGAAAATGCCCAAACTCGTATTAATGCCTATTTTAAAAAATAGACCCCATTCAAAAGAATAGGGCCTAAATGGTTTCACAGTAGGAAATTGGATATTACTGCTCAGACTACACAAAAAAAGTCTGATAATCAATTGACAATTGTATGTTCGGATCTGCTGCTTTTGGTGAAAAAAAAGATTATTACAAATAAAAACCTGCGGAACTCCCCAAAATAAAGGGCAATTCGCAGGTTTTTATTTGTTGCTAAGACCGTTTTAGTTTCCGTAAACGCTTAAGAACTTAATTCGCATAATTTTTAGTTGTTCCCAACTATAGTCATTATCACTCAACTCTTGACGAGCTATGTCTAAAGAAGAGGTTTGGCAACTTTTAAAATAGTCTATAATATCAATCTGATCGTCTTCATCGAGCCATTCGTCAATGGCATAATCTAAATTCAACCGGGTGCCACTAGCTGCAATGGTTTCCATTTCTTCTAGTAATTCCTCTAGCTTAAGGCTTTTGTTTTTTGCAATGGTTTCTAATGGAATTTTTTTATCTACATTTTGTATGATATAGATTTTATTATTCCCCTTATTTGCTACGCTCCGCATGACAAAATCATCGGGCTTTTCTATATCATTTTCTACCACATATTTGGCAATCACTTCTACAAAGGGCTTGCCATATTTTAAAGATTTTCCTTTGCTTACACCCTGACATTTTTCTAATTCTTCTAAAGTTGTAGGATACAAAGTAGCCATATCCTGCAAAGAATTTTCTAAGAAAATTACAAATGGAGGAAGGCTTTTTTTCTTGGCCTCCGTTTGACGAAGGTCTTTCAACATTTCAAATAACTTGTCATCAGCAGCAGCTCCTGTTTGAGATGCGTTTTCTCCCTCATCATCATCGGCATTTGCTTCTTCGAACAAATTATTCAACACTATTTTAAAGGAACTTGGTTTCTTTAAAAATTGCTCTCCTTTTTCAGTAATTTTTAATAAGCCATATTCCTCAATATCTTTTCTTATTAAATTCTCTAGTAACATTTGTCTGATTAAACTACTCCATAAATGGTATTCTTTATCGTTACCAACTCCAAAAACCGGAAGGCTATCGTGGCGGAACATACTTATTTGTGGCGTGAGCTTCCCCATCACTACATTCACAACATAATCAGTTACAAATCTTTCGTCTAAAGCAACTACTGCTTTAAGGATATTTACAACATCCTCTTTTGCTTCTATACGCTCTTTTGGATTTAAACAGTTATCGCAATTGCCGCAGTTTTTTGTTTCCCAATCTTCGCCAAAATAGTGTAACAACACTTTTCTTCTGCACACCGCAGATTCAGCATAGGCAACGGTTTCGTCAATTAACTGTGCACCAACTTCTCTTTCACTTAAAGGCTTGTCGCGTAAAAAATGTTCGAGTTTAGAAACGTCTTTGTGCGAATAATATAATACACACAAACCTTCCATACCATCTCGGCCAGCCCTACCCGTTTCTTGGTAATAATTTTCAATTGATTTTGGAATATTAAAGTGAACTACAAACCGAATATCCGGCTTGTCTATGCCCATTCCAAAAGCAATAGTTGCAACAATTACTTGCACGTCTTCATTTAAAAATTGGTCTTGCCTTTCTGCTCGCAATTTTTGATCGAGCCCTGCGTGATAGGCAACCGCTTTAATGTTATTTGCCACCAATAACTCGGCAAGTTCTTCGGTTGTTTTTCTGTTAAGTGTATAAATAATACCACTCTTTCCTTTATGCCCACTAATAAACTTAACGATACTTTTTACCGTTTGGTCTTTTTTAATTTTGGGTTGAATTTCGTAGTATAAATTGCTACGATTAAAAGAAGAAATATAAATATGTGGTTTTCTTAATCCTAAATTTTTTACAATATCACTTTGTACTTTTGGTGTGGCAGTTGCAGTTAACGCAATTACTGGAATATCAGGATTAATAATTTCCATCATCTCGCGCAAACGACGATACTCTGGTCTAAAATCATGCCCCCATTCCGAAATACAATGCGCTTCATCTACCGCAAAAAAAGAAATTTTTAGGTCGCTAAAATATTCTAGATTTTCTTGTTTGGTAAGTGTTTCAGGAGCTACATATAATAGCTTGGTATTACCAGCTGTTAAATCGTCTTTTACCGCTTTAATTTGACCTTTATTTAAGGAAGAATTTAAGAAATGTGCTACATCATCTTTTTCACTATAACCCCTTACCAAGTCTACTTGGTTTTTCATTAAAGCAATTAATGGAGATACAATTATGGCACAACCTTCCATCATCATTGCAGGTAATTGGTAGCAAAGACTTTTGCCGCCTCCAGTAGGCATGATTACAAAAGTATCCTGACCGTTAAGAAGGCTATTAATTGCTTTTTCTTGGGTACCCTTAAACTCTCTAAAACCAAAATATTTTTCAAGACCTCCATGAATATCATATTGATGTTCTGTGGTAATAGTGGCGGTGTTGTCTTTTCTTGGAGAACTTCGCTTATTTATTATTTTGCTTGCGGGTTTTGCAGTTGTTTTTTTAATTGTTGTTGCCATTTATCAAAATCAATTTTCCATCCCATCATTGGGAATCTAGCATTTCTAAAAGTTAAAGCTTTTTTTTGGTATCCCCCCATTTAAATTGATAATCGTTTTACAAAGCTTTAAAACGATTGTTCACTTAAGCATAGCACTTGGCATTTTTAAGCAAAATAGGCTTACAAAGTTAACGAACTGCAGTTTGAATTAAAAGTTTAAGCTGTTAAAGTTTACATTTGCATTGTATGAATCCATCTATACAAAAAACAGCCCTGCAAACCATTGAGTTGGAAGCTGCATCCGTAGCTGGTTTATCGGCATTTATTAATGCCGATTTTGAAAAAGCTATACAGTTAATTTATGCTTCAAAAGGCCGATTGGTTATTAGTGGGATAGGAAAAAGCGCCATTGTTGCCCAAAAAATTGTTGCTACACTCAACTCTACTGGAACACCTGCCTTATTTATGCATGCCGCAGATGCCATCCATGGCGATTTGGGCATGATTCAAGAAGCAGATATTGTACTAATTATTAGTAAGAGTGGCGAAAGTCCAGAGATTAAGGTATTGGTACCACTTATTAGAAGTTTTGGTAACCCATTAATTGGCATGGTGGGTAATATTGATAGTTTCTTGGCAAAAGAAGCAGCCATTGTTTTAAATACCACTGTTAGTCAAGAAGCCTGCCCTAATAATTTAGCCCCAACCAGTAGTACCACCGTTCAAATGGTTATGGGCGATGTATTAGCCGTTTGTTTGATGGAATTAAATGGTTTCAGCGAAAGAGATTTTGCCAAATATCATCCAGGAGGCAATTTAGGCAAGCGACTGTATTTACGCGTAGGCGAATTAAGTAATCAGAATGCTAGCCCAAAAGTATTAGCCAGTGCAAGTTTGAGAGAAGTGATTGTAGAAATAACCCAAAAAAGATTGGGCATTACTGCAGTAGTAAACGAACAAAATCAAATTATAGGCATTATTACAGATGGCGATTTGCGAAGAATGCTAGAGAAAAGTAGTTCACTAGACCATATTACCGCAAATGATATTTTAACGCTGAATCCAAAAACAATTGGTGCCGATAATTTGGCGGTAGAAGCATTAGAAATTTTAAGAAATAATAATATCAGTGCACTATTGGTAGCGCAAAACAATGAATACCTTGGGGTGCTTCATTTACACGATTTAGTTAGAGAAGGAATCGTTTAGTAAAAACAATTTTTTTGTTTATAGCTTTCGTTTTATATCTTGTAAAAATATTTAATACGATTATTATTATAACCCACTCTTGAATGAATAAACATCACTATGTAGCCATTATGGCCGGCGGAATTGGAAGTCGTTTTTGGCCCAAGAGTAGAACAAGCTATCCAAAGCAATTTTTAGACATTTTAAATACAGGAAAATCATTAATACAATGGACCTATGAGCGGTATGCCGCTTTTATTCCTAATGAAAATATTTTTATTGTTACTTCCGACGAATACGTGTCTATTGTAAAAGAACAATTGCCACTTTTGCCTCCCGAAAATATTTTAGCAGAACCTAGCCGAAAAAATACGGCTCCCTGTGTAGCGTATATTTCTTATAAATTGCTACAAAAAGATCCAGAAGCTAGCCTAATTGTAGCACCTAGCGATCATATGATTCTAGATAACGAAGCGTTTAGAAACATTACACAAAAAGCATTGGATTTTGTAACAGAAGTGCCATCACTGGTAACACTGGGCATTAAGCCAACGCATCCAAATACAGGATACGGTTATATTCAACACGCAACTTCTAGTGCCACAGAAGGCATTTATAAAGTAAAAACATTTACAGAAAAACCCGATTTAGAACTGGCAAAAACCTTTATCTCTAGCGGCGATTTTTTATGGAATGCAGGTATCTTTGTTTGGAAAGTAAAAAGTGTAATGAAAGCATTTGAATTACACCAACCAGAAATGTTTGAATTATTCGACAATGAGAAAGAACATTTTAATACTGCAAGCGAAAAAAAAGCCATCAATAGAATCTATCCACAATGCACTAATGTGTCGATTGATTTTGCCATCATGGAAAAAGCAAACAATGTATTTGTAATTCCTTCGTCTTTTGGATGGAGTGATTTAGGAACCTGGAATAGCGCTTACGATAATTTAGAGAAAGACTATTTAGGAAATGCAGTAACAAGTGAAAATATAATTGTAATTGATGCAACTAAATGCATGATTTCTGCTACCAACGATAAACTCATTGTTATACAAGGATTAGACGATTGCATTGTTGTAGATACAAAAGATGTATTATTAATTTGTAAAAAAGACAAAGAGCAAGCTATTAAAGAATACGTTGCAGAAGTGAAAAGGAATAAAGGTGATCGATACTTATAAAACAATCACACCATAAAGTAAACGACTTGTATATGCCAGCAACAAGAACGGTAATTACTGGAACAGGATCTTACATACCGCCAATGGTAAAAACCAATGGCGACTTTATGGCTGCTGAATTTTATGGCGAAGACCATCAACCATTATTAACGCCTGCTGCAGAGATTGTAGAAAAATTTAAAGACATTACGGGCATTGAAGAGCGCCGATATGCAAGTAGTGAAATTAATTCATCCGATATGGCATTTGAAGCGGCAAAGCTTGCCATTGCAGATGCAGGCATTGACCCGGAAACCATCGACCAAATTATATTTGCACACAACTTTGGAAATGTTTTAAAAGACACTATTCAAATAGATGTGTTGCCAGCATTGGCTTCTCGCGTAAAGCAACAACTAGGCATTCGCAATCCTGCATGCGTGGCTTACGATATTTTATTTGGTTGTCCTGGTTGGATTCAAGGCGTTATTCAAGGCCATGCATTTATTTTAGCAGGCATGGCAAAAAAATGTTTGGTCATTGGTTCCGAAACTTTAAGTAGGGTTATTGATGTACACGATAGAGATAGCATGATTTTTAGCGACGGTGCAGGCGCCTGTATTATTGAAGCAATAGATGCAAGTACTACCAATAGCGGAATACTATCTACTAGTGTACAAAGCCATTGTATAGATGAAGCATTTTATTTGCAATTAGGAAAATCGAATTACCCCAATTCAGATCCCAAGGTTCGATACATGAAAATGAAAGGTAGAAAAGTGTATGAGTACGCAATTAAAAACGTGCCCGTTGCAATGAAAGATTGTATTGAAAAAGCAGGTTTACAAGTAAGCGATGTAAATAAGTTTTTCTTGCACCAAGCCAACGAAAAAATGGATGAAGGATTTGTAAAAGCATTATACAAATTAGTGGGCATTAAAGATATTCCTGATAATATCATGCCCATGAGCATTCACCAATTAGGCAATAGTTCGGTTGCTACCATTCCTACTTTATACGATTTGGTTAAAAAAAATTTAATGGAAGGACACAGTATTGCAACTGGTGATATTGTAGTATTTGCTTCGGTTGGTGCTGGTATGAATATCAATGCCATTTGTTACCGAGTATAACATCAATATCATTTGAGCAATTTTATTGTGTTTGCTTAATAATATGCGGTTAATATCCCCTTACATTTTTCCCTTCCATATAATTTAGGAAAGCTTTGTTCACTACTCTATTACCACCCGGTGTTGGATAGTTTCCTGTAAAATACCAATCGCCGGTATTGGTTGGGCAACTATCGTGTAAGTCTTCAATGGTTTGATAGATAACCTCTACAACCGTTGACACACCTGGAGGCGTAATCAATTGTGCAATTTTAGCAGAAATCTCTTCGGGAGAAAATGGTTTATAAATTAACCGAACTAGGTTTTCGGTATGTAATTGATTGGTGATTTGTAGTGCTACTATTTTATTGGTTACTTCCGTTAAAACATGCTCCATATTACGATCTTTTAATAAAGCGATGGCTGCGCGGAAAGCAATAAAATCTCCTAGCTTACTCATATCAATACCATAACAATCTGGGTATCTAATTTGTGGCGCTGATGAAACAACAAGCACTTTTTTAGGTTCTAAGCGCGATAACATTCTAATGATACTCTCTTTTAAAGTAGTGCCTCTTACAATACTATCATCAATAACAACTAAGGTGTCTTCATTTCTGCGTACTGTTCCGTAAGTAATATCATATACGTGTTGCACCATCTCATTCCGATTAGCATCTTCGGTAATAAATGTGCGTAGCTTCACGTCTTTAATAGCAATTTTTTCTTGGCGAATTTTTCTATTCACCATTTCCTCTAATTTGTCGGGCGTAAAATCATTCCCCCAACTTAAAATCCTTTCTACCTTAATTTTATTCAGGTACTCTTCCATTCCTTTTACCAAACCATAAAAAGCAACTTCGGCGGTATTGGGGATATAAGAAAATATGGTGTTCTTTAAATCGTAATTAATATTATCTAATACTGTTTTACTTAAATGATGCCCAAGTGCAATGCGTTCGCGATAAATTTTTTCATCACTACCTCTACTAAAATAAATGCGCTCAAAACTACAAGCACGTCGTTGTTTGGGTTCTAGTATTTGTTCAATCTTATAATTTCCGTTGTCGTCTACAATAAGAGCAGCACCAGGCATGAGTTCCATTACTTCATTTTCACCAACATTAAATGTGGTTCTAATAGCCGCTCTTTCACTTGCTGCAACAATTACTTCGTCATTAATATAATAATAAGCAGGACGAATACCATGTGCATCACGCATGATAAAACTATGGCCGTTGCCAATTAAGCTACCAATGGTATATCCGCCATCAAATAATGGAGTTGCTTTTTTTAGTACAGTTACAATATCTGCTGAATTAGGATGTAGGTTATCTTCTTCTGTTAAAAAATGGTGGATGACTTCCATCATAGCAGCCAAATCGCTTTGTTTTTGAAAATCACCTGGATTCATTTTAATGGCATCGAATAACTCATCGGTATTGACTAAATTAAAATTACCAGCAAGGGCAATATTTTTGCCTGGCATTAAGTCTCTTTTAATAAAGGGATGACAAAATTCCAGATTGTTTTTGCCTTGGGTTCCATAACGTAAATGCCCTAATAACAATTCACCCAAAAAAGGCAAATGCCCTTTCATTAAGCCTGGGTGTAATTTAATATCGGTTTGGTGTTTTTCTAGTTCGGCAATTTCTTGACCTACCCTAAAGAAAAGGTCGGCAATTGGCTGAGGCGCATTACTACGCATTCTATATAAAAAGGGGTTGCCAGGTTCTGTATTTAGTTTAACGGACGCAAAACCAGCGCCATCTTGGCCACGATTGTGCTGTTTTTCCATTAACAAGTAAAGTTTGGTTAGCCCGTAAGTTACCGAACCATGCTGTTGCAAATAGTAGGAAAAAGGTTTTCTCAGGCGGATGTAGGCTAGCCCACATTCATGTTTGATTTCGTCGCTCATGATGGTTGTTAAAAGGAAGTGGTGAAGTTACAACTCCGCCACATTTAATTCGTGTTTTTTATAAACAGCTTTTATACCATGTTCAAACACGCTGCTAACCAAAGAAATGCTTTTATAAAAAAGGGGTGCGTTATTTAAAACTGGCTACAACACCGAAATACTTTTCTCTTGCACCATAAATGGCCCAACTATTTAGTGCCACTAATAAAATGCCAATACCAGGCTGGTGGGCAATAAATAATTCAAAAAGTAAAATGTTCAGAGAAATGGGTGCTATTAATAATAAACCAAGCGCTCTAGTTGGTTTAAGTATTAATAAAATTGCAAATAGTATTTCCAACACTTTTACAAAAGCCAAGAATCCGGTGGAATAAATTAACCCAATAAAGGCACCTGCATTTCCTTCCATAGGTGGCATTTGAATAAAATGTAAAAAGAAATTAGATCCAAAAACTAGGTAAATAATTGCCAGTAAATACACTGGAATAAGTGGTAAGAATTTCATGTTTTTTTTGATTTTATTGTGATTATTAAGACTCAATTAATACACCCATTTGATAATCTCTAATGGCTTCCATAATTTCTGTTTGGTTATTCATTACAGGAGGACCATGCGATGCAACTGGTTCGTTTTTGTGGATATGATTTTATGCTAGTTCCATTGGAATATCAATTAAGAGTAACTCAGATTCAGTATTAGCAACAATAGTTAATATAGCTGTTTCTGAAACACCTAGGCCATCTCTATTTTCTAGAAGTTCTCCGTTTACTGTTACACTGCCACTTAAAACAAATACATATACCCCATTGCCTATTTTTTTTATTGGATAGTCAATAGATAAATCTTTTGAAAAATTGCCCAAAGAAAACCAAGCATCTTGGTTTATAAAAACAGCATTCTCATTATCGGGTGCCACTACTGTTAATATTTGATTCAACCTGTTTTCGGGTAAGAATGATTTTTGTTCGTACCGAGGTTCTATATTTTTTAATTTCGGAAATACCCAAATTTGTAAAAATTTTACTTCATCTGTTTTACTTGCATTCATTTCACTATGTGCAATGCCGCTTCCTGCACTCATGATTTGAACATCATGTGCACGAATAATTTCGTTTCTTCCAGTACTATCTTGGTGTTGCAAATTTCCAGATAATGGAATAGAAACGATTTCCATATTATCATGCGGATGTTTTCCAAAACCCATACCAGCAGCAACGGTATCGTCATTCAATACTCGTAATGCACCAAAATGCATTCGATCGTTTTGGTGGTAAGATCCAAAACTAAAACTATGGTAACTATTTAACCAGCCATGATTAGCATGACCCCTAGAACTTGCTTTGTGTAATACTGTTTTCATATACATTAATTTTAAGTGTATATACACCTATTGATTTAAAAAAAATTAAATTTCGTTCTCTCTTATTTTTTCAAGCAATACATTCAATTCTTTGGCATCTGTGGCAGAAAGATCAATTATACCTTCCATTATTTCAGTGATAGATTGTGTAGCCGCTTCTAACATAACAATACCACTAGTAGTTAAACTGATTACCGTTTCTCGTTTATCTAATAAAGAGTTCGTTCGCTTAACTAGTTTTTTAATTTCTAAACGGTCTATAATCCTTGGTACGTTTGAGTTTTTTTCAATCATCCTACAAGCAATATCTCTTACACACATTTGCTCAGGGTATTTTCCTTTCAATATTCTTAATACATTGTATTGCTCGTGGGTTAAGCTGTATTCTTTTATAGCTTTACTCATGGTTGTTTTTAACCACCAGGCAGAATACAAAATATTCAAAACAGCTTTATGGGTATCGCTTTTGAATTTTGTACTTAATATAGCTTGTTCTAGTTTCAAAACACAAATATATGTACATACATCCATTATTCAAAATATAATCAAAAAAAATCCCGCTAGTGCTTACTAACGGGACTAATATTGTTTTTTGTTTGACTTAATTTCTGGCTTCAATTGCCGCCTTGCGCCACTCTTCTAAACCTGTGCAAGAATTTAAACTTTTATCAATTGAAATATAATAAGTAGGAATATGTTCCTTAAACCATTTTTCTAAAACGCCAGACTTTTTGTCTTCCATTGCCCTATTTGCCACACGATTATAGTCTTCTTTTAAATTCTCACGGTGCGGTTCGGTTCTGTTTTTTAAATAAATAATTCGCACTTTTTTGCTACCTCTTTCATCGGTATAAACCTGGGGTTTAGAAAAACTTCCTGGCTTCATATCCTTTAAAGCAACCACCATTTCTTTGTCTACCTGATCCATGGTAATATAAGTAGATCCATCTCTTCCCGCTACAGCACCAGCACTAAATTTACTTCCATCGTCGTCACTAAACTTGCTTACCGCTTCGCCAAAAGCCAAACTTCCATCCACTAATTTTTTGCGAATTGAGTCTAATTTTTCTTTGGTTTCTTTAATTTCTTCGTCCGTTACTGGAGGGATTCTTAAAATATGACGAACAACTGCATCATCTCCAGAACGGCTAACCATTTGAATAATATGCAAGCCGAATTTAGATTTAATTGCAGAAGAAATTTGTCCTTCCTTTAAACGAAATGCGCCAGATAAAAATGCAGGATCCCACATGTTTTTATCATTCCTATTCAAATTATATTGACCAGCATTTTCTGTTTTTCCTGGATCTTCGGAATAGAATTTAACCAACTGCTCAAATTTTTTGCTGCCAGATTCTACTTGGCGCTTGTAATCGTACAATTGCTTTGAAACATATTCCTCTACATCTTTATTTGCTTTTGGATGCATTACAATTTGACTTACTTCAATTTCACTTTCATAAAATGGAAGGCTATCTTTTGGTGTTTTATTGTAATAGGCTTTTACTTCTGTTGGCGTCATTTTAATGTTGTCAACAATCTTGCCGCGCATTTGATCGGCCAGTTTTTGTTCCCTTAAAGCTTCTTTAAAATCTTCTTTCATTTGATACACTGTTTTACCAGCAATCTCTTCAAGAATTTCTTTAGAGCCATAAGAATTAATAAAACTGCGAATACGATTCTCCATTTGGTTTTCGATCTCTTCGTCATTAACCGTTAAAGAATCCTTCATGGCTTGTAATACCAGGGCTTTTTGAATCAGTTGACCTTCTAATACCTGACACTCTGTTGGAATGATGGCATTTTCTTGACCTTGGGCCTGACGCTTTACATCTAAAATGGCATTGGTTACATCTGACTGTAAGATGATTTTATCACCTACTTGCGCAATGATTTTATCGGCAACCACTTTTTTAGATTGCGCTTGCGCTGCAAATGATCCAACTATCAATAAAATAAAAAATACCTGCTTCATAGATTTCAATATGAGTCAAAAATAGCGATATAACGTTCGAACTACCTCAGTTAAAACGGCTTTTAACAAAACTTATAAAGTACGTTTCACTTCTTCTTCTTCAAATGCTTCAACTATATCACCTACACGGATGTCGGCGTAATTTTTAATAGTTAATCCGCACTCTGTATTTGTTGCAACGTCTTTTACATCGTCTTTAAAGCGTTTCAAGCTGCCCAATTCAGCTGCTTGTCCTTCTCCTTTCGGATATTCCACAATACCGTCACGAATAATTCTGATTTTACTGTTACGAGCAATTTTGCCTTCGAGTACAAAACATCCTGCAACGGTTGCTTTATCGAATTTATAAACTTCTCTAACCTCAACATTCGCTGTAATTTTCTCTTGGAACTTAGGTTCCAACATACCTTCCATGGCGCTTTTAACTTCGTCAATTGCTTGGTAGATAATAGAGTATAATTTAATTTCTACTCCTTCGGTATCGGCTAGTTTATTCGCTTGCATAGAAGGTCGAACGTTAAATCCTATAACGATTGCATCAGAAGCCGTAGCCAATAATACATCCGATTCAGAAATTTGACCAACTCCTTTATGTACTACTCTAATAGCAATTTCTTCGGTAGAAAGTTTTTGTAATGAATCACTTAGTGCTTCTACAGAACCATCCACGTCTCCTTTAATAATAATATTGAGTTCTTTAAAGTTACCCAATGCCAAACGACGACCAATTTCATCGAGGGTGATATGTTTGCGAGCACGTAAACCTTGCTCACGTAATAGTTGTGCACGCTTGGTAGCCATTTCTTTAGCTTCTGCCTCGTCTTCAAATACCCTGAACTTCTCACCCGCTTGTGGTGCGCCATTCAATCCTAATATTACTACAGGCGTAGAAGGTGGGGCAATTTCAATACGTTGGTTACGCTCATTAAACATGGCTTTTACACGACCATAGTTTTGACCAGAAACAATCAGGTCTCCCTGACGTAGTGTTCCGTTCTGAACCAAAATGGTTGCTACATATCCACGTCCTTTATCTAATGATGCTTCAATAATAGTACCGCTTCCTTCCCTTTGTGGGTTGGCTTTTAGGTCTAAAATTTCTGCTTCAAACAATACTTTTTCTAATAACAAGCCTACATTCAATCCTTGCTTAGCAGATAATTCTTGGTTTTGGAATTTACCTCCCCAAGCTTCTACTAAAATATTCATTTGAGAAAGCTGTTCGTATATTTTTTGCGGCTGTGCACCGTCTTTATCAATTTTATTCACTGCAAAAATCATTGGTACACCCGCTGCTTGCGCGTGACTGATGGCTTCTTTGGTTTGAGGCATCACCGCATCGTCGGCAGCTACCACAATAATAGCGATATCGGTTACTTTCGCACCACGCGCACGCATGGCCGTAAAGGCTTCGTTAGGAAGTGTTACTTCATATGCACCAATGTGCTGGGTAATTCCACCCGCTTCACCGGCTACTACATTGGCATTTCTAATATAATCCAATAACGAAGTTTTACCGTGGTCAACGTGACCCATGATAGTAACAATTGGCGCACGTTCTACTTGATCTGCGGCATCGTCATTATCTTCATCATCATTCAAATCATCTACCTCTTCTAAACCAATAAACTCAACTTCAAAACCAAACTCACTTGATACAAGTTCAATTACTTCTGCATCTAATCTTTGGTTGATGGATACCATGATACCTAATCCCATACACTTACCAATTACATCGGCAAAGCTTACGTCCATTAAATTGGCTAATTCGCTCACAGTAACAAACTCGGTAACTTGTAAATGATTGTCTTCAGACATATCACCAACTTGCTCAGCAGCTTCATCACGTTTTGCACGACGATATTTGGCTTTTAAGCTCTTTCCTCTGCCACCAGTACCAGATAATTTGGCCTGCGTTTCGCGGATTTTTTCTTGTATAGCTTTTTGGTCAATCTCTTTGTTGTCATCAGCGCCTCTGCGTGTTGCTGCAGTTCTGTCTCTATTAGCGCCACCGCCTGCACGATTTCCGCCGCCTGCTGCACCGCCACGATTAAATCCGCCGCCGCCTTGTTGACCACCTCCGCCGCCGCCACGGTTTCCACCATTATTATTGGCAGGAACAATGGGTCTGTTTGGACCAGATGGACGGGCAGGACCACCTGCAC
>JAPLEL010000143.1 GCA_026391415.1 Bacteroidota bacterium | reverse complement strand
TGAAATATAGAGCGTTTTTCGTAGTTCATTTGTTTTTATTTAAAATGTTAATATTTTTTTAAGAAATGGCAAAGGAATTAACCACAAGGGCACAGGATTATTCACAATGGTATAACGACCTCGTTTTGAAAGGGTCGTTGGCGGATTATAGCGCCGTGAGAGGCTGCATGGTTATTAAACCCTATGGCTACGCGCTATGGGAAAACATGCAAGCGGCTCTAGATAAAATGTTTAAAGATACAGGCCACGAAAATGCCTATTTCCCTTTATTTGTTCCAAAATCATTGTTTGAAGCGGAGGAAAAAAATGCAGAAGGCTTTGCAAAAGAGTGCGCCATTGTTACCCATTATCGTTTAAAAACGGATCCGAATAATAAAGGAAAATTAATGGTGGATCCAGAAGCAAAATTAGAAGAAGAATTAATTGTACGACCAACCAGTGAAGCGATTATTTGGAATACTTATAAAACATGGATTCAATCCTATAGAGACTTACCAATTTTGGTTAATCAATGGGCGAATGTAGTAAGATGGGAAATGCGCACAAGATTGTTTTTAAGAACTGCTGAATTTTTATGGCAGGAAGGACATACCGCACATGCAACCAAAGACGAAGCGATTGCGGAAACGGTTAAAATGTTAGATGTGTATGCGGACTTTGCAGAAAATTGGATGGCGATGCCAGTGATCAAAGGGGTGAAAACCGAAAGTGAAAGATTTGCTGGCGCCGAAGATACTTATTGCATTGAAGCATTAATGCAGGATGGCAAAGCATTGCAAGCAGGTACCTCGCATTTCTTAGGTCAAAATTTTGCAAAAGCATTTGATGTAAAATTTAGTGATAAAAATAATACACAGGATTATGTTTGGGCAACAAGTTGGGGTGTGAGTACACGACTCATTGGTGGATTAGTGATGACCCATAGTGATGATGAAGGTTTGGTATTGCCTCCAAGAATTGCACCAGTGCAAGTGGTCATTGTTCCCATCTTTAAAGGAGACGAACAAAAAGCAATGATTGATGAAAAAATGGCGGTGGTTGTTGCTTCTTTTAAAGCAGCCGGCATTAGAGTTAAATACGATAATACAGATAACAATCGACCAGGTTGGAAATTTGCAGAATATGAATTAAAAGGAGTGCCTATTCGTATTGCGGTAGGCCCAAGGGATTTAGAAAACAACCAGGTTGAATTAGCGAGAAGAGACACTAAGGAAAAAACAGCCATTTCATTGGATGGATTAACCGAAACAGTTGCAGCATTATTATTAGAGATTCAATCAAACTTATTGCAACGCGCAACAAAATATCGTGACGATCATATTACATCAGTGGATACCTGGGATGATTTTATAAATGTATTAGATAACAATACTGGTTTTGTTCTAGCACATTGGGATGGGACTGCAGCAACCGAAGAAAAAATTAAAGATCAAGCCAAAGCGACCATTCGATGTATTCCATTAGATAATCCATTAGAAGTCGGTAAGTGCATACTCACTGGCAATCCTTCCAAGCAACGCGTTTTATTCGCGCGTGCTTATTAAGCGCTAAGAATATTCCATGCGACAAAAAGCCATCCCCGAAGTTTTAATGCCATTTCTTGATGGAAAGTTGTTGCTCATTGATAAGCCACTACAATGGACTTCCTTTGATATCGTTAATAAAATTCGTTACCTAATCAGGGTAAAAAAAGTGGGGCATGCTGGCACTTTAGATCCATTAGCCACGGGCTTATTAATCGTTTGTACTGGAAAGTTTACGAAACAAATAAACGAATACCAGGGTTTGCCAAAGGAGTACACTGGCACTTTGGTTTTAGGCGCAACAACTGCTTCCTATGATTTAGAAACGGCCCCGGAAAATTTTAAATCCATAACGCATTTGACGGAGCTTGAAATAACCAATGCAACACTTCCATTTATTGGTGAAATTTTACAAATGCCACCACAACATTCAGCCATCAAAAAAGAGGGGATGCGTTTGTATGAATCTGCGCGAAAAGGAATTGAAGTAAAGGTAGATCCACGAAAAGTAAATATTATTAGTTTTGAAATTACGCATATCCATTTACCCAATATTAATTTTAAAGTAGTTTGTTCAACGGGTACGTATATTCGAAGCTTAGTCAAAGATTTTGGGGAAGCTTTAGGCGTAGGTGCTTATATGAGTGCATTAAGAAGAACAAAAATTGGTGATTTTATAATTGAAGATGCAATTCAATGGGAGGATTTGAAAAAAGAAATTGATGGTTTATTGGCAAGTCAAGTGGAGATGGATGCTGCGTCTAATGCATAAAAAATGCACAAGTTAAAAAGGTAAGCCAATACCAAATTGCCAAGCATAGTTATTTACACTACTGCCATTCTGTTTTACTTCTGTCCATTTTATATTATTGATATCTAGCCAACCTTGATTGTGTGATCTTGTAGGGTCTTTCATTTTTAGGGCGTAATCAATTCTAATAATAAAATAATTAAAATCGAGTCGCAGGCCTGTTCCCATAGCTATTGC
>JAPLEL010000213.1:2250-13589 GCA_026391415.1 Bacteroidota bacterium | reverse complement strand
GGTTATTGCAACAGGACATTCTATGTTGGGATTGAGTTTGGGAGCAGGAACTGGCAAATTAGTTACTCAAATTATTAATGAAACGCCTTTAATAATGAGTATTGAACCATTTAATCCTAATCGATTCAATTAATTAGTTTTGAATGGTTCTGAACAATAGTTTCTACTAAGTTGTATTTTTACTATCTATGATGGATTTTGACAATTATAATTTGCCATACGAACACACTGGTTATTTTTCAACGCTGGTGGCCGATTATATTTCACAGTCCCAAACACTGCGTCTATTTTATGCACATACACCTGATTTATTAGGAATTAAATCAGCCATCGAAGCAAGAAAATCATTTGATACACCAAGAAAATTATTGGTGGAAGTACTAAATGAACAATATGCAGGAATGGATATTTCCAACAAAACAAAAGCTAATATTGAATCCCTTTTAAAGCCAACTTGTTTTACAGTCACTACAGCACATCAGCCTAATATTTTCACTGGTCCTTTATATTTTATTTACAAAATTCTGCATACCATTAAATTAGCAGAAAACTTGCAGGCCAAAATGCCTGAACACAATTTTGTACCTGTTTATTATATGGGTAGTGAAGACGCCGATTTAGATGAATTGGGGCAAATTAATTTAGGTGGTCAAGATCTTGTTTGGAAAACCAATCAAACAGGTGCGGTTGGTAGAATGAAAGTTGATAAAGCATTTTTACAATTAATTAATGCCATTGAAGGACAAATTGCCATACATACTTCAGGACTAGAATTAGTGAATGTATTTAAGCAAGTTTATACTTTAGGAAAAACCATTCAACAAGCTACACTTGAATTGGTGAATCATTTGTTTGCTGAATATGGATTGGTTGTGTTAATTCCAGATAATGCAAAACTAAAATCGGCTTATCAATCAGTTGTAAAAAAGGAATTAGTTGAAAATTTTTCACATACAATTATTGCAGAAACAATCAGTGCTTTAAAATTACACTACAAAGTACAGGCTTCTGGCAGAACGATTAATTTATTTTATTTGATAGATAATCACCGTGAAAGAATTGAGTTAGTAAATGGAATATATACCATTCAAGCCTTAAACTTACAATTCACTGAATCAGAAATTTTAAATGAATTAAATAATTTCCCTGATCGATTCAGCGCCAATGTCATTCTACGTGGTGGATTCCAAGAAACGGTATTGCCTAATATTGCTTTTATAGGTGGTGGCGGTGAATTAGCCTATTGGTTAGAATTAAAAAATCTATTCAACCATTGCGGCATTCCTTATCCAGTATTGGTTTTGCGTAATTCATTTTTGTGTTTAACCCAAGCGCAGTTTAATAAAATGAAACAATTAGGTTTCTCAGAACCAGATTTATTTCAATCGGCAGAAGTATTATTAAATACAATTGTAAAAAGAGATACTGCAGCTATGTTAGATCTTGCAACTGAATTAGCTAATTGTAAGTTGTTGTATGAATCTTTAAAAGAAAAAGCAAATTTAGTTGATAAGAGTTTGAACGACCATGTAACAGCTCTAGAAATTCAATCAACCAAAAAAATACTAGCGCTACAGAAGAAATTATTAAGCGCAGAAAAAGAAAAATTTCAAGTTGCTAAAAGACAAATAAATAATTTAAAAACGGCATTGTATCCTAATAATAGTTTACAAGAAAGGGTAGTAAATGTGGGAGATTTTTATGCTTTACACGGTAAAGATTTTATCAACCTAATTTATCGTGCATCTAATACATTAGAAATGCAGTTTAGTGTGCTTACCATTAAATAAGCACTATTTATCAAATTGGTTAGGCCAGTCCTTCTGTAGTAATTTTATTTTTGAAGTTACCGCATTATCCATTTCGTTTTTATAATCAACCAGCGCATTAGCGATCGTAGTATTACTAGTACCTATAATTTGAGCGGCAAGTATTCCAGCGTTCTTAGCAGCATTTAAAGCTACTGTAGCAACTGGTACGCCATTAGGCATTTGTAAAATGGAAAGAACAGAATCCCATCCATCAATAGAATTAGATGATTTTATTGGAACACCAATTACAGGTAGGGTAGTAACTGCGGCAATCATGCCAGGTAAATGTGCGGCACCACCAGCGCCTGCAATAATTACTTTTAATCCACGGCTAATAGCCTTGTTAGCGTATTCCACCATACGAGCAGGCGTACGATGTGCAGATACTACGGTCAACTCAAAAGGAATGTCAAAACGCTTTAGAATTTCAGCTGCGTCTTGCATAATAGATAGGTCACTATCGCTTCCCATTACTATTCCAACAATTGGTAGGTTTGTTTCCATAATTAATTATTGTATTTGCAAGATACTATAAATTCATTTATTGTTATAATTAAGCAGGTGTTTCCAATTCCATTATTTTTTCGAATGTTTGTTCGTAATCTTGATTTAAGCTATTCCATTCAGCCTGTGTTTTTTTATAGTCTATTTCTAATTGTACAAATTTAGATTTATCGGAATAATTAGAAGGATCACCCATTGCAGCTTCAATACGAAGTTTTTCTATTTTTGCTTTATTTAGGTTACTTTCTAATTGTTGCAATAGTTTTTGTAATTGTTGTAATTCTTTTTGTTGGTCTTTATTGATAGGATTTTTTTCAACTTGTTTTGAAACAGGCGCAGATATTGGTTGTGAAGCTTTTTGCTCAGGCTTTTCATTCTTTGCATTTTCAGCGCCTATTTTCGCCATACGCTCATTCCATTCAATCCATTCTTGATAACTGCCTTTAAATTCCTTTATTTGATTGTCTACAATCTCCCAAATTTTATTGGCTGTTTTTGAAATAAAATACCTGTCGTGACTTACCAAAATATAACTGCCTTCATACTTATTTAATGCTTCAGCCAATAATTCTACTGAATGCATATCTAAGTGGTTAGTAGGTTCATCTAGTATTAAAAAGTTTGCCTTACTTACAATAGTTTTTGCTAGTGCTACCCTTGCTTTTTCTCCACCACTTAAAACCCGTATTTTTTTATCAATATCATCGCCTCCAAAAAGAAAAGCACCCATTAAACTACGCAATTCTGCATCACTTTTTTTGCTACCACTGTTTTGCATTTCTTCCATGATGGTATGTGTCATGCTTAATGCTTCTAGTTGGTGCTGTGCATAGAAACTTTCTTCTACATTATGCCCCCATACTCGCTCTCCAGTAAATTCTTCTGTTCCCGCAACCATACGCAATACTGTTGATTTTCCTTTACCATTGGCGCCAATCAAGGCAATTTTGTCGCCTCTATCAATTTCTGCATTAGTACAGTCAACAATATTAATTTTACCAAAATGCTTGCTTACATTTTTCAAAGACACTAAGGTTCTACCTGGCACTTTGTCTAATTGAAAATTGATTCTTAAATCGGGTCTTTCTAATTGAACGTCTTCTATTTTATCAATTTTATCTAAGCGTTTTTGTACACTCTGTGCTTGAGCTGCTTTACTTGCTTTTGCTTTAAATCTTTCAATAAATCTTTCTTGTTGACGAATATAATCTTGCTGATTCTCGAATGCTTTTTGTTGCATATCAATTCGAATCATTTTCTCTTGCTCGTAAAATTCGTAGTCGCCGGTATAAATATGTATTTGTTGTTGGTATACTTCAACAATTTTATTGACCATTCTATTCAAGAAAAACTTATCGTGGCTAACAATTACCACACTGCCTTTGTAGTGTATTAAATATTTTTCAAGCCATTCAATAGAAGGAAGGTCTAAGTGATTGGTAGGTTCATCCATCAACAAAACATCGGGTTGTTGTAATATCATTTTTGCCAACAATACCCGCATACGCCATCCTCCACTAAATTCTTTATATGGGCGTACTAAGTCTTCATTACTAAATCCTAGTCCGTGTAAAACCTCTTCTGCTTTATGGTGAATATTATAACCATCTAAAACATCGAGTTCGTGTAAGGCATCGGTATATTTAATAAGAATGGTTTCGTTTTCTGAATCATTTTCTAGTTCAATGCCAAGTGTTTCAATTTCTTTTTCTAGTTGACGAACCCTTTCAAAAGCGCTTAAGGCAACTTCAGTAATATTTTCACTAGTATCGAAACTCAATAAATCTTGGTGTAAATAGCCAATGGTGGTTTCTTTACTTTTTTCTACAGTTCCTTTCGATGGAAGGTATTCACCTACCAAAACCTTTAATAAAGTTGATTTACCAGTTCCATTATAACCAATCAAACCAATACGGTCACCGGGTTGAATATGCCATGTTGCATCTTCAACAATTACCCTAGCACCAAACTCAAATGTTACATTTTGTAATCCTATCAGCATCTCTTAACAAGTATTTAAGGCCGCAAAGGTAATTGCAATATGCTCCCAATGCAATTTGCTTTAAATTTGTAACATAAATTTTTTCTTATGAAGCAGTTTTTAGCTTGTTTTATGGTTTTTTTTCTTGTTTCATGTAGTTGTCAAAACGAAAAAAAAGAGGTAGAATCCGCTACAAAACAGGAAGTTTTATTAAAAACAACCAATTCAAACGCTTTTAATGAGTCATTTAATAACTTGTTGAAGGCTTATTTCAACCTAAAAGACCAGTTTATTGCTGAAAAAGATACTGGGATTGCACAAACTGCCCGTTTATTGATGTTGGCTTCAGATAGTTTACAATTAAGCCAATTACAATTTCAAGGCGATTCTAATTTAATTAATACGGCTAAAACCTATACGGAAGGAATTTCAGCAGAAATACAAGGCTTACTAGGAGAAAAAGATTTATCAGCAAAAAGAAGGTCATTTCAAATGGTTAGTGACCAATTGTATGATTTAATTAGAACAGTTCAGTACAATCAAATTGTATTGTTTCATTATTACTGTGCCAATTCTTTCGACGATCAAGGGGCTTATTG
This sequence comes from Bacteroidota bacterium, assembly GCA_026391415.1. Lineage (GTDB taxonomy): Bacteria > Bacteroidota > Bacteroidia > Chitinophagales > Chitinophagaceae > Sediminibacterium. Next base: position 8,694 of record JAPLEL010000213.1, on the reverse strand, counting down.
GATTAGTCAAATATCTGATGGAAAAAATCCCTATTCGCCAACAATCAATACACCTTGTGCAGAAATTAGAGATACGCTCAGTTTTGGTAACGCACAATAACATTTTTTTTAAAGAACATTGTTGCACATTAAGTGTTTAGTATTTATGAATAAAAGGTATTTATTAGTTGTTTTACTTATTTGTTTTAACATAGTAACTATTGCCCAAGAGAAATATACCATCAACGGTTATATTAAAGATAGTTTAACAGGCGAAACCTTAATTGGAGCCAATTTATCTATTCCCAAAGAACGCAAAGGAATTGTTAGTAATCAATATGGCTTTTATTCTATTACATTAACGAATGGCAAGTATGAATTTTTGTGCTCCTTCATAGGTTATCAACCTAAAATATTGGTTGTAGATTTACATAATAACCAGCTAATAGATTTCAATTTGGTAGCAAATTCTGCATTAATTAATAATGTAACTGTTGTTGCAAAAAAAAGGGACAATAATATAAAAACAGCCCAAATGGGTAAGTTTGAATTAAATGTAAATACGGCCAAGGCAATTCCTGCATTCTTAGGTGAAGTAGATATTTTAAAAACCTTACAATTACTACCTGGTATTCGTAATGCAGGAGAAGGTAATGCAGGATTTTACGTAAGAGGAGGTGGCCCCGATCAAAATTTAATTTTATTAGATGATGCAGTTGTATACAATACAGGGCATTTATTTGGTTTCTTTAGTATTTTCAATAGCGATGCAATAAAAAATGTAACACTTATAAAAGGAGGCATGCCTGCCCAATATGGTGGTCGATTATCATCGGTTGTTGATGTGGCTATGAAGGAAGGAAATACTAATAAAACACAGGTGGATATTGGTGTTGGCTTAATAGCGTCAAGGTTTTCTATTCAAGGGCCGTTGAAAAAAAATAAAGCTTCTTATATGATTTCTGCACGAAGAACTTATGCAGATGCATTAGCTAAACCGTTCATTAAAAAAACGAGTGACTATTATGGTTCTGGTTATTATTTCTATGATTTAAATGCTAAAATGAATTATCAAATTTCCGAAAAAGACCATTTGTATTTAAGTGGTTATTTTGGAAGAGATAAATTTAATTTCAATAATGCCAAACGAAATTTTAATACAGAAATACCTTGGGGAAATTCCACCGCCACTCTAAGATGGAATCATGTGTTTAATAAAAAATTATTTTCTAATACTACCTTGGTGTATAATGATTATAAATTCGAACTCAATGGAAAGCAAAGAGATTTCAATATCAAATTATCTTCGGGTATACGTGATTTAAATGCCAAAACAGATTTTGATTTTTATGCATCCACCGAGCATAAAATTAAGTTTGGCGCACAATATACTTTCCATACTTTTTTACCAAATCTTTTTACAGCAAACCAAGATAGTGTAGTGTTTGCCCCACAAAATGCTAATAAAAAACAAGCGAATGAATATGCCATTTATGTACAAGACGATTGGGACGTTAATAATAATATCAAAATTAATGTAGGAATTAGATATAGTAGTTTTCAACAAGTGGGATCTTACACAAATTATATCCGTGATATTAATGGCAATAAAACAGATAGCACAGTGTATGCAAAAGGTAGAACAGTTAAAGCCTATGGAGGTTTCGAACCTCGTGCTACTTTAAGATACGAATTCAATGAGCAGAGTTCTCTTAAAGCAGCTATCACTAATAATTTACAGTATATCCATTTAGTAACCAATGCGGGAACAACGCTTCCAACAGATTTATGGGTACCAAGTACCCTTCGTGTAAAACCACAAATGAGTTGGCAGTATGCATTGGGTTATTTTAAAAATTTTAAAGAAGGGATGTTTGAAACTTCTGTAGAACTCTATTATAAAACAATGCAAAACCAAATTGAATACAAAGAAGGATATACACCATCACTAAAAGATCCCGAAGAAGAGTTTGTATTTGGAAAGGGCTGGAGTTATGGTGCCGAGTTTTTTATTAATAAAGTTAAAGGAAGGCTAACAGGTTGGATAGGTTATACATTAAGTTATACTTGGCGACAATTTAAAGATTTAAATAACGGTATTAAATATCCAAGTAGAAATGATCGCAGACACGATTTATCTTTTGTAACTAATTACGAACTAAATTCAAAATGGCGTTTGTCGTCTGTGTTTGTTTATGGAACAGGAAGTGCTATTTCAATCCCAGAAAGATTTTATTTTATTAATGGGACGCTCTCGCAAGAATATAGCCGAATCAACGCTTACAGGATGGAAAATTATCATCGATTAGATATTGCCGCCACTTATACACCTAAGCATAAATCAAACAGTAAAACCACTACTAATTGGGTATTTAGTGTGTATAATATCTATAGTAGAAAGAATCCTTATTTTATATATTTCGATCAAGAAGGTAGTGTATCAACTGGAAATTTAACGGTAGTTGCTAAACAGGTGTCATTGTTTCCAATTATTCCATCCATTACTTGGAATTTGAAATTCTAATTATTTTTTTGAGGTATATTCTATAGTAACTTTTGCATTTTTTTCTTCGGTAGAAGTTAAGAAAATTTCATACCGTAGTTTACCTGCAGTAATAACCATTAATGCAGTATTGGGTGGTATTTCACCTAGATTTTCTGCCACCATAATTAACTCGTGTTTATTATCATCCGCAGAAAATTTAATATTTAGTTTGATTGGCGTATAACTTAATTCGCCATTTTTTATTACCTGTTTGTTATTATCAAAAACTGATATAGAGTCATGGTCAATTGTGCCATTATCAAATAGTTCAATTTGTATATTTTCTTCGGATGTTTGAATAGTACGAACCAAATGATTTTCTCGTTCTACTAATACTTTAGGTAAAACTAATTTGTTATTCACTTTAGGCTTTGGAATAGGAGGAACTACTGTATCTATTTGTACAATTGTGGGAGCTGGAATATTCTTTTTCTCCATACTCAAATCTTTTAAAATTCCTGTGGCCGTTTTAGGTATTAAATTAGCCTCTGCACCTGGTCTTATTTTTGAAGCGTTAGTAACGGTACTATTTTGTTTGAGCGGTGTTTTAGAATTATTATTAGTAGTGTCTGCTGGTTTCTTTTTAGTTAAAAAATCTTCTAATTTAAAATCAGATATAGGAACTCTTTCTAGATAAACTTTACCAGCACCACAATCTCCTTTGTCTTTTACATTGGTAGAAATAAACGTTCCTTGTAATACTTCGAGTTTGCCAATTTTTGAATAATCTAAATAACAAGTCATTAAGCAAGGCTGACTTTTATCGCCAATTTCAAGTTCAACTAACCCAGTTTCCTTTAAAATGATGGATTTAGTATTCGGCGAATAAATCCCCTGAATAGTTGCTTTGCCATAAAAAATGGTGGTTTTGTATGAATAGGTAACTCCTTTAACCGCATTGTTTTGTTGTTGCTCAATTTGAATTTCGTATTTATACATTTCTTCTTTAATTCCTTCGCGGTAGATTCCATTAGACGAACTAAAATATCCCCTCCAAATCCCCGTGAGCTTTTGGGATTGGGCGGTAAATGCAAATAATAAAAGAAAAAGAAGGGTAAAATTCAATCTCATGGTACAAAACTACAGCAGCAATCTACGTTAACTTACTAAAGAACCGTTAAGGTTTTCATTATAATAAATACTTAGTAGGGGAAAGTCTGACTGCAATTTTGTATTTTTGTTACCCTTATCACATTAAGATTCGATATAAATACATGATACAGATTCGTTTTCCAGATGGCGCAACTAGAGAATATCAAGAAGGAATTTCTTCTTTAGACATTGCCAAGTCTATTAGTGAAGGGTTAGCCAGAAAAGTATTGGCAGCCAAAGTAAATGGCCAAGTATGGGATGCAACACGTGCAATAACGTCAGATGCCTCTTTACAATTATTAACCTGGGATGATGCAGAAGGAAAAAATACATTCTGGCATTCATCAGCGCATTTAATGGCAGAAGCCGTTGAATCTTTATTTCCAGGTGTTAAGTTTTGGGTAGGACCAGCCTTAGATAGAGGTTTTTACTACGATATGGATTTAGGTGGCAAACAAATGAGTGACGAAGACCTTCGCCAAATTGAAATTAAAATGGTGGAATTGGTAAAACAGAACAATCCTTACATCCGACAAACCATTTCAAAGCCCGATGCCATTAAATATTTTGCTAACAAAGGCGACGAATACAAACTAGATTTATTACAAGGTTTACAAGATGGCGAAATAAGTTTTTATACCCAAGGTCAATTTACAGATTTGTGCAGAGGACCACATATTCCGGGTACTGGCGTTATTAAAGCCATTAAGCTAACTAGTATATCTGGCGCATATTGGAAAGGAGACGAAAAGAACAAAATGTTAACCCGTGTTTACGGTATTACATTCCCTAATAAAAATGAGTTAGACGCTTATTTATTAATGTTGGAAGAAGCCAAAAAGCGCGACCACCGTAAATTAGGTAAAGAGCTAGGAATATTTACCATGGATGATGATATAGGACCAGGTTTGCCTTTGTGGATGCCTAATGGAACCATTATTATTGAAGAATTAGAAAGACTAGCCAAAGAAACCGAAGAAGAAGCAGGTTATAAAAGAGTGGTTACACCACATATAGCTAAAGAGAGTTTATATATTACTAGCGGACACTTACCTTATTACCAAGAAAGTATGTATCCACCCATGGAAATGGATGGCACTAAGTACTATTTAAAAGCTATGAATTGTCCGGAGCTACAAAGAAATGCCATTGCGATTAGCAGAATATGGTACCTGTTATCGCTACGAGCAAAGTGGAGAACTATTTGGATTAATGCGTGTTCGTTGTTTACACATGAATGATGCACATATCTATTGTAGTAAAGAACAATTTGCGCAAGAATTTAGGGCAGTGAATGATATGTATCTTAAGTATTTCGAAATTTTTGGTATCGACAAATATGTAATGCGTTTAAGTTTACACGATCCAGCAAAACTGGGTAAAAAATACATTGATGAACCTGAATTATGGTTAGAAACCGAAGAAATGGTACGTCAAGTATTAAAAGAATCAGGAACGCCATATGTTGAAGTACCCGATGAAGGCGCATTTTATGGCCCTAAAATTGATGTGCAAATTTGGAGTGCTATTGGTAGAGAATTTACTTTGGCAACCAACCAAGTTGATTTTGCGCAAGGACGTCGATTTAAATTAGAATTTACTAATAAAGACAATGCGCCAGAAACGCCATTAATCATTCATAGAGCACCATTAGGTACACACGAAAGATTTATTGGATTACTTCTAGAGCATTATGCTGGTAAGTTTCCAGTATGGTTAGCGCCATTGCAAGTGAAAATTTTGCCAATCAGTGAAAAGTTTCAAGACTATGCTATTGCTGTTAAAGCAAAACTCCGCAAAGCGGGTGTAAGGGTAGAAATAGATGATAGAAATGAAAAGATTGGAAAAAAAATCCGCGATACAGAGTTGATGCGCGTACCTTACATGCTAGTAATAGGCGAAAAAGAAGTTGCTGAAAACCAATTAGCTGTTCGCCGCCAGGGAAAAGGAGATTTGGGTGTACAATCGGTTGATTCTTTCATAAATTTAGTGGTTGATGAAATAGATAATCGTAAATCACCGGAATAGTCAGCTTTATTTATATCTTTATCAATAAATAATTATTCACAAAACAAGTTTTAATGGCATTACCACCAAGAGGCGGAGGAAGATTTAACCCCAGGTTTAACAGGCAACCGGAGCCTGAACATCGTATTAACGAAAGAATTCGTGTATTACAAGTTCGTTTAGTAGGCGACAATGTTACAGTAGGTGTTTACCCAACAGCAGACGCTTTAAAAATTGCACAAGAGCAAGAATTAGATCTTGTAGAGATTTCTCCAACAGCAGATCCCCCAGTTTGTAAAGTAATCGACTATAAGAAATTCTTGTATGAGAAGAAGAAAAAGGAAAAGGAAATGAAAGCCAATTCCAAGCAAAGTGAAGTAAAAGAAATTCGTTTTACACCAGGCACCGATGACCATGATTTTAATTTCAAAGCTAAACATGCTGAGAATTTCTTAAAAGATGGTAACAAAGTAAAAGCTTACGTTCAGTTTAAAGGACGTGCAATTATGTTCCAGGATCGTGGACAATTATTATTGTTAAAATTTGCCGAAAGACTAGCCGATGCAGGTACTTTAGAGAGTATGCCTAAGTTAGAAGGAAAGCGAATGTTTGCCATATTCACACCAAAAACAGGAAAGAAGAAAGGATAAAAGGTAATTTTGTTTTTAGGAAACAGCAACGTAATAGTTGCTGTTTTTTAGTTTATAGAGGTCTAAGAATATGATTTTCAATTATTTAGAAGCAGTTAACTTGCAATTTTTATTGTAGAAAATATTTTTGTTATATACTAATTAGCCTTTTGATTTTTGTTTACAATACCT
>JAPLEL010000213.1:0-2177 GCA_026391415.1 Bacteroidota bacterium | reverse complement strand
TACAATACCTTACCTTTGCCATCCGAAAAAATCGGATATTTCCCGTAGGGCCTTACAAGTGTTTCGTCTGTTCGAAACCGCCAGCAGGGTGTAATCTTAATTAGATTATTTAACATGCCAAAGGTAAAAACCAATTCTAGCGCAAAAAAGCGCTTTAAGGTGACTGGTACTGGAGAAATCACTTTCCAGAAAGCTTTCAAACGTCACATCTTAACAAAAAAATCAAAAAAGCGTAAAAGAGCAATGAGCAAAAAAGGTATGGTCAGTGCACCAAACAAAGATTTTGTTCTACGTTTATTACGTTTGAAAGGATAAACTACGCGTTTATTTAAAAACCACCTCATTTTAAAAATCAGTAAACGCGTATTTAAAATCGTTTACGTAAAAAATTAATACTATGCCACGTTCAAAAAATGCAGTAGCATCTAGGGCTAGAAGGAAAAAAATTCTTGATCAAGCTAAAGGTTATTACGGTAAACGTAAAAACGTTTATACAGTAGCCAAAAATATCGTTGAAAAAGGTTTAACATACAGTTATGTAGGTCGTAAACTTAAAAAACGTGAATATCGTCAGCTATGGATTGCGCGTATTAACGCAGCAGTAAGACAAGAAGGATTAACTTATAGTCAGTTCATCAATAAATTGAGTGTAAAAGGAATTGATCTTAACCGTAAGGTTTTGGCCGATTTAGCTATGAATGAGCCTGTTGCTTTCAAGGCATTGGTTGATTCTGTAAAATAAAATTCTATCTAGAATACCATAAAAAACCGGAACTCTAAACCTTTCCGGTTTTTTTTATGCAATCAAGCGAGTAAACTATTACTTTTGCGTTGCAAAAATCTGTTTGCTCACCGTATAATACGTAATACTAATAATGAATAACACCTATACTTCGCTTGTGAACCAGACCTTTCATTTTCCACAAGAAGGTTTTGATCAAAATGATGATGGTTATTTAGAATTCAATGGATTAGACCTTATCTCCACCGAAAATTGGTATGCAAATTAATAAGGCTAAAAGCTTATTTGCCAATGCCTTTAAAAAGCACAAATACGAAGGACAATATTTTTATTGTTACTGTACAAAAAGTTCTCATTTTTCATTTATAGTAGAAGAGGCTTTAAAACACGGTATACATTTAGAAACCTCTTATGCTTATGATATTGATATTGTAAATCGTTTATACGAGCGTCGCAAAATTAATAAAGATGTATATATAATTTGTAATGGCTACAAGCAAAAAAACTATACCACTCGTATTGCTAAAATGATCAATAATGGGTTTAAGAATGTTATTCCCATCTTAGATAATAAAGAAGAATTACAAGCCTATAGAAAATCGGTTAAACAACCATTCCGTTTAGGTATTAGAGTTGCAGCAGAAGAAGAACCTAACTTTCCATTTTACACTTCAAGATTAGGTATTAGAGCAAAAGGTAGATGAAATTGAAGGATTTGAAGATAAGTTTCAGCTTAAAATGCTCCATATCTTTTTAAATAAAGGCGTAAAGGATGATATTTATTATTGGTCGGAGTTAAATAAAATTATTAACCTCTATTGCCAATTAAAGAAAATTTGTCCGGAGTTAGATTCTATCAATATTGGCGGCGGATTTCCTATTAAACATTCTTTGGGTTTTGAATACGACTATCAATTCATGATCAATGAAATTGTAGGCAATATTAAAAAAGCATGTAACAAGGCAAAAGTACCTATGCCAAATATCTATACAGAGTTTGGTAGCTTTACTGTTGGTGAGAGTATGGCACATATATACAGCGTATTAGGCCAAAAAATTCAAAACGATCGTGAGTGCTGGTATATGATTGATTCGTCGTTTATCACTACTTTACCGGACACCTGGGGCATTGGAGAAAAGTTCTTGATGCTGCCAATTAATAAATGGGATAATGAATACCATCGAGTCGTACTAGGTGGTATCACTTGTGATAGCCACGACTACTATGATTCAGAAGAACATATTAATGAAGTATTCTTACCTAAATTAGCATCATCTAATAAAAAAGAAGAAGAGCAAAACAAAGAACCTTTGTATGTTGGATTCTTTCATACTGGTGCTTATCAAGATGCTATTAGTGGATACGGCGGTATTAAGCATTGTATGGTTCCTTCTCCTAAACATGTAATTGTAGAATACGATAAAGCTGGTAAAC
>JAPLEL010000119.1 GCA_026391415.1 Bacteroidota bacterium | reverse complement strand
GGTTACTTCAGCTTTTTTTATGTTCAAAATGTGCAATTTTGCCTTTCTCTGAATCGAAGCTATATTTGTTTAACTAATCATAAAGGAATGAAAAAAAAGATTGCATTGGTAACTGGAGGTTTAAGTGGCGAAGCGCAAATCAGCTATAAAAGTGCTATTACAGTGGCCAACCACACCGATAAAGAAAAATTCGATTTATACAAAATTGATATCAATCCAACGGGATGGTGGTATGAAGCAATTAATGGCGATAAGCTGTCTGTTGATAGGGCTGATTTTTCTATAATGGATAATGGAGTAAAAATTAATTTCGATGCTGTTTTAATGTGTATTCATGGAACCCCAGGAGAAGATGGAAAGCTGCAAGGTTATTTTGATATGCTTCATTTGCCTTATACTAGTTGTGATGCAGCAACTTCTGCATTAACTTTTAATAAGCGCTATGCTGTTGCTGTTGCCGCTTTTGCAGGAATTCATGTAGCTAAGTCTTTACATTTATTTAAACATACACCCATAGCAAGTACTGCAATTTTAGCACAATTATCATTGCCATTATTTGTAAAACCAAATAACGGAGGAAGTAGCATTGGCATGAGTAGGGTAGACGAAACTAGTTTGTTAGATGCTGCGTTGGAGAAGGCTTTCAAAGAAGATGACCAAGTGTTAATTGAAGAGTTTATTAGTGGAAGAGAATTTACAATTGGTGTTTTTAAAGCAAAAGGAATTACCACTGTTTTACCAATTACAGAAATAAAAACGGGTAATGCTTTCTTTGATTTTGAAGCAAAATACCAAGGAAAAAGTGAAGAGATTACACCTGCTATTATTACTAGTGAAATGCAAACACAACTAACCGATGCTGCAAAAAAAGTATATGAAGTAATGAATTGCAGAGGTGTTGTGAGAATTGATTTTATTCATAATGCCCAAAAGGCGCAGCCATATATGTTAGAGGTTAACACAGTGCCAGGCCAAAGTGATGCAAGTGTAATACCCCAGCAAGTTCGTGCTATGGGGTGGAGTTTAACTGATTTTTACGCTGCTATAATTGAAGAGGCGCTTAGTAATTAGTAGTGAATATTGTTAATTAACCATGCTTAAATTGGTAAATCCAACTAAAAATTGCAATTTACCATACTCATATTTATTAAAACCTAGCTGTGTTTAAATTCATCACACAAAAACCCCTTTGGGCAAATTTTTTAGCGGCATTAGGATTATTATTAGTACTGATAATCATTTTCTTTTTGTCATTACAATGGATAACTGGCTATGGTAAAACAGAAAAAGTGCCAAGCGTAGTTGGCCAAAATGCAATAGCCGCACAAAAAATATTAGAAGACAAAGGATTTCAGGTTGCCTTACAAGATTCTGTATATGTAGACAGCGTAGCAAAACTGGCAGTTGTTAAACAATCACCCGAAGCAGATGCGCTCGTAAAATCTGGCAGAACTATTTATTTAACCATCAATAGAAGTTTACCTCCACTAGTTGAAATGCCTAATCTTATTGGATTCTCTGTTCGTAGTGCAGAAATGTATTTGCAAAGTTTGGGTTTACGTTTGGGTGAAATTTCTTATAAACCAGACATGGCTCGAAATGCAGTGCTAGAGCAATTAATCAATGATATAGCCATAAAGCCAGGAACAAAAATAGCCCTAGGCTCTTCTGTAAGTTTTATACTAGGAAGTGGGATAGGCGGTGCAGAAATTGATGTACCCAATTTAGTAGGCCTTACGCTAGATCAAACCAAATCTTTTTTAGCAACACTTAGTTTAAATGCTGGATCCATCATATCAATAGGAACCATTACAGATTCTGCCGCATCTTTTGTGGTGAAACAAAATCCAGATATATTTTTAGAAACAACACCAGGTGTTAGGACTGCTAATAAAATAAAAACAGGCCAGTTGATAGACCTCTATATTAGTGCCATTGCGCCACCTGCAAGAGATACTAGTATGACCGCTCCAGCTACACCCGTACAACATTAATTTAACCAAAAATTTGAATATGAAAACCATTAGCGTAGAAGCTTTAAATGAAAAATTAGTTGCAGGAGAATCTATTAATTTAGTAGATGTTAGAGAACCCCATGAGCATGCAGACTTTAATATTGGTGGAATATTATTGCCACTTGGTTTGGTTCAAACAATGCAAATAGATGAAATTGAAGACTTAAAAGATAAAGAAGTATTTTTTTATTGCCGTAGTGGTAATAGGAGTGGACAAGCCTGTATGATTTTAGAACAAATGGGCTTCACAAATTTGGTAAATGTATCGGGCGGCATGTTGGCCTGGCAAGATAGAATTGTAAAATAATTAAAACGCATAAGCATAAAAAAAACTGCCTCAATTGGGGCAGTTTTTTTATGCATTCATTTCATTGAATATTTAAAGATTAATATTCAACGCCAGCATGAAATTGGTTCCTGCCATTGGATAGTAGCCATTTTCGCTTGTTAGTTGTTTGTTATAAATATAATTATAAGTATAACCATTTGGCTGGTATTTGGCATTAAATAAATTATTGATTTGGCCAATGATTTTCCATTCTTTAAACAATTTATTTTTTACGGGAATGGTCATTCTAAGGTCTTGAGTAAAATAGCCATCTAATTTTCTGTTTTCATTTTGGGTATTGTCCATGTATTGCTTGGCAACATACTTGCTTAGCAAACTGAGTTCAAAATATTGATAAGGTTGAAAGTTAAAAATTATACCTCCCACCATATTTGGAGAAAATGCAATATTGGTATTATTGTGTACAAATGCATCTTGCAAACCAGTATCGTAATTGTCAATAAATTCTGTGAAAGAGTTTATTTTATTTTGACTCACTGAAAAGTTCGATGAAAAATTAAACCAATTAGATAATTTAAGTTCGGCTTGTAATTCTAAGCCTAGTCTATAGCTTTTTGGAATATTGGTACGTGTATAAGATCCTACATCATTAATCTCTCCAGTTAAAACCAATTGATTGGTATAATTCATGAAATATACTGTGGCGCCGTAATGAAAATTAGCATTCTTTTTTTCAATACCTAATTCTACATCATATAAGGTTTCTGCTTTGGGTTGATGAATTAAACTAGCTTGAAAATCGTCTCTATTGGGTTCTTTGTTACCAATAGCATAACTTAAAAATCCTTGCCAGCCATTCTTGGTATAGGTAATACCTGCTTTAGGGTTTACAAAACTAAAACTTCTATTGATAGTTAAATTTGGTGTTCCTTCAAAGCCTTGCATAATATGGTTAACTTTTCGATATTGCAAGTCAACAAAACTCTGCCAGTGTTCGTTTAATTTGTGTTGCCATTTTGCGTAAATATTGGCGTCTGTTTTAGTAGCTGGGTAATCATAATATTTTCTATCTGCATTAACAGTGCCTTGTTTTATCCAAATAACTTTTCCAAAATGTTGTCCTTGGTAATTGGTCCAACCGCCACCAAAACTCATTTCGTTGGTGGCTGTTTTGTATTGCAAAGAAGCAATTTGTCCTACAAAACTATTGTCTAACCAACGTTGTCTTACAATATCAGTTTTTGAAATAGTTTGACCACCAATAACCATAGAGGGAAGTCCATAATTAGTTAAATCTGCATCTGCTTTATATTCTTCGTAATAGCCATTTCCCTTGGTTAAAAATACGGCGGTGTTAAAAGACCATCTAGTGCTAATAGCATGATTAAAAAATAATTGGTAATGCGTTTGTGTGTAATTATCAGTTTGATTAGTATAAGGCGTACCATTTTTTTCAGTACCTGCAGGATTATAAGTACGATTTGTGTTTAGCATATCTTCCGGCACGCCATACCATGCTTGATAGGTTTTTTCTTTTCCAGAGAATATATTAAAACGTAGCGATGATTTTTTATTAAGGTATGCACCACTTACATAAAAAGATTGTAAATTAGAATTAGCCCGATCAATATATCCATCACTTTTTATGTTACTCAATCTTGCATCAATTGTAAAATGGTTGTCTATTAAACCACTTCCAACTTTAACGGTATTTTTCCAGGTATTAAAAGACCCAAAACTATTATTGATTTCTGCATAAGCCTTCTCATTAAATTCATTAGTAGACAAATTAATGGTAGCACCAAATGCACTTGCTCCGTTCGACGATGTTCCTACGCCTCTTTGAATTTGAATACTATTTACCGACGAACTAAAATCGGGTAAATCCACAAAATAAGTACCCATGCTTTCTGCATCATTATAAGGGATGCCATTTAGCGTAACATTAATACGTGTGGCGTCTGTTCCTCTTATTCTAATGCCTGTATATCCAATACCATTTCCGGCATCTGAATTAACTACTACAGAGGGTGTTTGGTTAAGCAATAGTGGCAGGTCTTGTCCTAAATTAATAGCCGCAATTTCTTGCTTGTTTAAATTTGTTTTTGCAAAAGGTGCAGTAATAGAAGCCCGAATAGATTTTACTTCTAAGGGTTGCAAAAACAAGGAACTAGTTTCTAATTCAACTGATACATTAATACTAGCATTGGTAACAGTGATTTTTGATGAATGTGTTTTAAATCCCAAATTGCTAACACTTAAATTGTAAATACCACTACTAATTTTGCCAAAAATAAATTGGCCAGATTCATCACTTAGTGTTGAAACTTTTCCTAATTGAATGAGTGCACCTGCAATAGCTGCGTGGGTTGTAGCATCTTTAATGATGCCCTTAACTGGTACTTTTGTTGATTGTGCAAAAACAATAAGCGTAAGCATGACGCATGTGATTGTTCCCAAAAACTTTTTCATTTTTTTTGTTTTAAAAGTTATTAATGGGAACAGGGAATAGCTAATGGAGAGGACCTGTAAAACAGTACACCTTCCCTTCGCAGGCATTACCCTGTTCAGGTTCAACGGGTATTATCTCAGCCTTGCAGTGATTATCTGCTTAGCACCCCGAGGAATGTTCGAATACAAAACTAGTAATAAATTTATATACTACAAATGTAACTTTACCATCTCTTGTACGTTTTACAAAAAAATCATCCATATGAAACGCATCATTTTAGTACTATGTTTCTTTATAAGCATATTGAATTCACATGCGCAAATCGATAAAAATTTAGTGTTCGATCCAAATGCAGAACCTAGGCTAGTAAAGGATTTTACGGGAATAGAAGTTTCTGGTGCTATCAGTGTTTATTTATCTCAAGGAACGGAGGATGCTGTAGCTATTAGTGCAAGTTCTGAAGAAATTGTAAAAAAAATAAAAACAGAAGTTAGAAATGGCATTTTGCATATTTATTTTGAAGGAAAGGGGATGAACTGGAATGGATGGGGAAATACAAAAATGAAAGCATACATCACTTTCAAACAACTAAACCATATTGAATCTTCGGGGGCCTGTAATGTAAAAGTAATTGGCAGATTTAAAGGAGAGAACCTTGTAGTATCGTTATCGGGTGCAAGTGATTTTACAGGAGATCTTGCCATTGAAAAATTAGATCTCAATGTTTCAGGCGCTACCAAATCAACCCTTACTGGTAAAGTGAATCAAATAATGGTAGGCGTGTCTGGTGCAAGTAGTGTTAGGGCATACGAATTGGTTTCAAATATGGCAACGATAGGTGCATCAGGTGCTTCAAGTGTTCATGTAACAGTTAATTCAGAACTATCTGCTACAGCCAGCGGGAGCAGCAGTATTACTTACAAAGGTGCTGCGGAGCTTAAAAAAATGAATAAATCTGGCGCTTCTTCTATTAAAAAAATCCAATAACCCTTCAAATACATTTGGATGGTAAGGGCCTTCGGCTTACATTTGCAGCCCATTAAGATTGAAGCAGAGCAAAAAGTGTAGAAGAAAAGCTTAATGATTAGTGCGATAATTAGATTAATCTTATATCGCGAGATAGAGCAGCGGTAGCTCGTCGGGCTCATAACCCGAAGGTCGGAGGTTCGATCCCTCCTCTCGCAACTCAAAAGGCCTCTATCGAGGCCTTTGTTATTTTGTACCTTTAACAGACAAAGGGCGTAAAATGGGTTAACTTTAAAACAACGCTTAGCTAAATAAGCAGTAAGAACAAGGTAAAACAATGAAATCAGGGTTTGTAAACATATTTGGAAAGCCGAATGCCGGAAAGAGCACACTAATTAATGCATTGGTGGGCGAGAAAATGGCTATTGTATCTCCAAAAGCACAAACCACCCGACACAGAATTAAAGCTTTTTTAAACAAGCCAAATGAGTACCAAGTAATTTTTTCTGATACACCTGGCATTATTGATCCGCAGTATAAGTTACACGAGCACATGATGTCGTCGGTAAAAAGCGCTTTGGAAGATGCCGATATTGCCTTGTTAATAGTTGATGCAAATGACAATTTAGAAGAAATTGATGGCATATTTCAACGTCTTCGTTTAAAGGTTCCCGGACTAGTAGTGTTAAATAAAATTGACACAGCAGGTAATGGAAGACTTGCTTTAGCAGAAGCTTTTTTTGCAGATAAGCCTTACTGCAAAAAAATTGTAAAAATTTCTGCCCTACAAAAAATACACCTGAACAAATTATTAGACGCTATACTTTCTTTATTACCAGAAGCACCTGCTTTTTATAGTGAAGATGATTTGAGTGATTTGCCTACTAAATTTTTTGTATCTGAAATGATTCGCGAAAAAATTTATTTATTATTTGGCGATGAAATTCCTTACCACACAGCGGTATTAATTAATGAGTTTAAAGAGCGGGAAGATATTGTTAAAATACAGGCAGATATTATTGTACAACGCGATACGCAGAAGTCAATTATTATTGGAGACAAAGGGAAAATGATTAAGCAGATTGGCACACTTGCACGTACGGATATTGAACAATTTATTAGTAAGAAAATATTTTTAGAACTGTTTGTAAAAGTGCGTCCTAAATGGCGCGACAACGACTTACAGTTAAAAGAATATGGATACAAATAGTCTATTTAAGTAAGCAGGTTTCGCGCTAGGTGGCGCGCCAACTAGTTTGCGATTATATTTAAAGAGGGGAGTTTTTATGAGTTATACAGTAGCCATTGTAGGAAGACCAAATGTTGGAAAAAGCACTTTTTTCAATCGTTTATTAGAAGAGCGTAAAGCCATTGTAGACGATATTAGCGGCGTTACACGCGATCGCCAATATGGTGTAACAGATTGGAATGGAAAAACATTCAATGTAATTGATACCGGCGGTTTTGTGCCACATACCGATGATATTTTTGAAAGAGAAATTCGCAAGCAAGTAAAAATTGCCATTGAAGAAGCCAATGCCATTGTATTTATGGTAGATGTTGTTACAGGCATTACCGACCTAGACGACACTATGGCCGATTTATTACGCAGAACCACCAAGCCTGTTTATTTAGTGGTAAACAAAGTAGATAATAGTGCCCGCCAATTAGAAGCGGCTGAATTTTATAGTTTGGGTTTTGAGCACATCTTTTTTGTAAGTAGTATTACTGGTAGTGGAACAGGAGAAGTATTAGATGCAGTAGCCGATGGAATGACAGCAGAGGATTCAGATGAAACTTTACGCGATAATAACTTGCCAAAATTTGCCATCATTGGTCAGCCCAATGTAGGAAAATCCTCTTTACTTAATGCCTTGGTAGGAGAAGAGCGCACCATTGTAAGTGATATAGCGGGTACCACACGTGATACCATTCATACGCACTATAAATTATTTCAAAAAGAATTTATTTTAATTGATACTGCGGGAATCCGTAAAAAAAGTAAAGAGAAAGACGACTTAGAATTCTATTCCATTATTCGTGCCATTAAGGCAATGGATGATGCCGATGTTTGTATGTTGTTAATTGATGCCCACAAAGGAATCACGGCACAAGATGTAAGCATTTTTAGTTTGGCTACGCGCAAAGGGAAAGGCATTGTTGTATTGGTAAACAAATGGGATTTAATTGAAAAAGAAACCAATACCGCTCGTGACTACGAAAAAGCGTTAAAAACCAAATTCGCTCCATTTACCGATGTACCCATTCTGTTCATATCCGTAACAGAAAAAACGCGGATTTTTAAAGCGATTGAATTAGCCTTAGAGGTTTACGAAAACCGCTCTAGAAAAATACCAACTTCGCAGTTGAACGATATCATGCTAAAAGCTGTTGAAGCATACCATGCACCAGTAGTTCGTGGTAATTCTGTGAAAATCAAGTATGTTACTCAATTGCCAACAGTGGTGCCATCTTTTGCCTTTTTTACCAATTACCCCGATGACATTAAGGTAGCTTATAAAAATTACCTTGAAAATCAGCTTCGTACAAAATTTAAATTAACAGGGGTTCCTATCAGGATATTCTTTAGGAAAAAGTAATTGTATAATAATAAAAAAATATATGTAATTATATTTTTTATATTATTGTGAAACATTATATTTGTGAAAATTTAAAATCAAAAACAATTACAATGAAAAAAGTATTCGCAATTTTAGCTGTAGCTGGTTTAATGACAGCTTGTAACAATGCTGCTGCTCCAGAAGTTAAAGCTGATTCAACTGCAAAAGTAGATTCTACTGTAAAAGTAGATTCTTCAGCTGTTAAAGTTGATTCAACTGCAAAAAAGGTTGATTCTACAAAGAAATAGTGGTAAAAATTGTAGAAGTACTTTTTGTATTTCTAATATTACTTCTTACAAAAAAGTCCTTTCAGTTCGCTGAGAGGACTTTTTTTGTGCCAGTTTGTGCATAAATCTGCTTTAAAATTGGCATGGCATCAATATTGTAATAAATTCGTTCACTTCTTAATAATTTACTAGAGGGGAGATTTGTGACAATTTGACCAAAGATTTAATTTATGTTGAAAGAGAATTTGTTTTTTCGCACTGAGGATGATTCAGACTTTATGCCAATTATACCTATTAGTGAAAACGACGGGGATTTGGATAATGGCATGGTCATTCCAGAAGTGTTACCCATATTGCCGTTGCGTAACACGGTACTTTTCCCGGGTGTTGTATTGCCTATTACAGTTGGAAGAGATAAGAGCATTAAGGCTGTAAATGACGCCTATAAACAAGACAAGCTAATTGGGGTAGTTGCTCAAAAAGATGCCAATATAGAAGAGCCTGGTGCCGATGATTTGTGTAAAATTGGCACTGTTGCTAAAATTATTAAGTTAATTAAAATGCCTGATGGTGGAACAACCATT
>JAPLEL010000173.1 GCA_026391415.1 Bacteroidota bacterium | reverse complement strand
TCCACTTAAAGATTTAGGGCGAGGCATGCGTTGTAATTTGGCTTCTTCTAATAACCAGTATTCTATATTAAATGCTTCTTGACGTGGCAATGAAGTGTATTCAGAAATAGCTTCTGCACCTTTCATTACATTAATGGCGTTAATATAAAATTCTGCTGCAACCCTTGCTGTTTGTTTGTCTTTTGCAAAAGTAAACATCCCTACTCCTGGATATAATATTACAACCGGATTTGCATCACGAATAGCAGGGCTATTAGAATGTTTGCAATTATTATAATATTGCCCATACATTTCACGGTATGCATCAAATAGCGGACTAATTTTTGCTTTTAGTTTTTCTATATCCGACAAGTCTTCATCAATAACCAAATTCAATACTAATGGAGAAATCTTTGTTCTTAAAAAATGGTCTGGACAACTGGTGCCCATTGCTGCCAATCTTACTAAGTCATTAGAATTTACAAATTCCAATACCCTTGCATCATTGGTAAAATGACCAACCATTTTTGTTTGAGAAGAACAAAATCCACGCAATACTGGTGCTATTGCTGCTGCAACATTCAAACTACTAGATGCTTCTAAAGACTGTACCTTTT
Organism: Bacteroidota bacterium; assembly: GCA_026391415.1. Classification (GTDB taxonomy): domain Bacteria; phylum Bacteroidota; class Bacteroidia; order Chitinophagales; family Chitinophagaceae; genus Sediminibacterium. The sequence goes on along the minus strand of JAPLEL010000173.1, from coordinate 2,336 downwards.
GACCCCCAAATATTGCCGTTTGTTTACTAATTTTTTCTTCTAAATAATTAGCACAAATTTCAATTACTTCTAAGGTATTGATATAACTCTCGTATGCTGTATCTCCCCAAGTAAATAAACCATGAGACCCTAACATAATGCCACGAATACCTGGATTTTCATCAAGGCATTGTTTTAATTGAAGGCCTAAATCAAAACCTGGTTTTTGCCATTTAACCCATCCAATTTTTCCTCCAAATAATTCTTTGGTAATTTGTTCTCCATCCTTTGCTGCTGCAATTGCAATCGCTGCGTCTGGATGCAAATGATCAATATGTTTAAATGGTAAAAACCCATGTAAAGGCGTATCAATTGAAGGCGCTTTTGAATCAAGGTCATAAATACAATGGTTAAATAAAGCCACCATTTCATCTTCATAATCTAGTCCACGATACACGTTTTTTAAACTGCGGAATCTGTCTACATATAATGCAGCCAAACCATTGCGCTTCATGGTACCAAGGTCTCCACCACTTCCTTTCACCCACATTACTTCCGACTCTTTTCCTGAAACAGGATCAATGGCATTTGCCTTGCAGGATGTATTCCCGCCGCCATAATTGGTTAATCGAAGATCCGCTCCTAATAAATTAGAACGATACACTAATAATGCTACTTCATCCCCAGCCATTGAAGCAGCTACTGCATCATCCCATAAATAACTTACTTGTTTAAAATCTTTTCTTGCGTTGCTCATAACTCATTTACATTTTATAAAATATCTTCTGACAACCAAATTATAATTTGATTGGTTTAATTGCATTACCATATCCAACAAGTAAAACAGATAAAATAATAATTACTATACCTGCTATAATTGTTAAGATTGTTTTTTTGCTAACCCCTTTCCATTCTTTTAAAATCAATCCCCACATATTGGCAACTAAAATAATAAAAGCCATGTGCAAAATCCAAGAACTTGCGCCATTGCCTAATTTACTTTCTCCCATACCATAAAAGAAGAATTGTAAAAACCAAGTGGTACCAGCTAATGCAGCAAAAATATAATTACTTAATAACGGTGTTTTTTTATTGGTATAATCAGCAAAAGTTTTATTTCGAGCATTCAATACCATACACCAAATAAAATTAGTAGTTAAACCGCCCCAAAGTATTACTACATAAGTAACATTATTTTGATACAAGAAATTTCCTTCTCCCACATGCGCCAATTTCCATATTTCATTGGCAGTTTCAGCCATTGGCTTTCCTGCTTCTAATCCAAAATTAAAACACGCACTTAATACGCCAGATACAATGGCTACAAACATGCCCAATCCAAATTTATATTCAGATTTTATTTCCATCCCATGAGGGTCTGTAGCTGTTGATTGAGAAAGTTGTTTTTCTTTCATCATGCCTGCTTTTCCAGCAACAATAATTCCCACCACACATAATGCCAATCCAGACAAAACAGTAATCCCCCAATTTGCAGATACTAACATTGAAAAAGTATCTTTGCCTACTTTAGGAAAAATATCATAATAAATTGAAGGAATTATGGCACCAAAAACCATACACAAACCAAGTATAATACTACTTCCTAATGATACACCCAAGTAGCGAACTCCTAGGCCATAAGTTAAACCGCCAATGCCCCAAAGCACCCCAAAAAAATAGGTAATGCCTAATGTTGAACCACTAGTTTGTTTAATAATTTCAGTAAAGCCAGGAATAGTTAAATACGCTGCCAATGGTGGCACAATTAACCACGAAAAGATGCCGCCTACAATCCAATAGCTTTCCCAAGCCCAACCTTTTACCTTTTTATAAGGCATATAAAAGCTACCAGAGGCAAAGCCTCCAATAAAATGAAAGAAAATTCCAAGAATAGCTTGCATTAGTTATTTTTTTTATGGTGGCAAATAATCGAGTTTTAAAAGTAGTTAAACTATTGCCCTTATGCGTCACGCACTGTCCTGTTTGCATAAAAATGCCCCTAAGTAGGGGCATTTTAGCAAAGAGTTTATCTATTTATGTTGGCGAAAGAGCCAGTCAATCATCACTGGGTCTGCATAAGCTCCTAACCATGAAAGATGCCCCACTCCTGGATAAAAAGTCATACCAGGATGCGCACCAGCTTTAGTTAATGCATTCAACATATCAACCGAATAAGCAGGGCTAACAGTAGGATCATTAGCACCATGAAAAATCCAAATAGGTAGGTGTGCAATTGTAGGTGCAAGGCTAATATCTCCTCCACCGCATACGGGAACAGCTGCTGCAAATAAATGCGGATTACGCATTATGGCATCATACACCCCAAATCCACCCATAGACAAGCCCGTTATATAAAT
>JAPLEL010000185.1 GCA_026391415.1 Bacteroidota bacterium | reverse complement strand
GATATTTTTCAGGAAGCAATGATTGCGTTGTACGAAAAGGCACAAAGCGAGTCTTTTGTACTTACCTGTCAAATTAAAACCTATGTGTATTCGATTTGTAGGCGTTTATGGCTGAAAAAGCTACAACAAATGGGACGGTTTTCAAACCAGGTAGATAACCTAGATGAAACCATACCAGTTGAAGAAGACCTTGAAATTCATCAAAAACGCAATGCAGAGTTTGTGATTATGGAACGTGCAATGAATAGTTTGGGTGAGCCTTGTAAGAGTTTATTAGAAGGATACTATTTAAAAAAGATGGGCATGCAGGAACTAGCGACAGCATTTGGTTACACAAATGCTGATAACGCCAAGAACCAGAAGTACAAATGCCTGATGAGATTGAAGAAATTGTTTTTTTCGCAATATAATATCGGAGAATAAGTACCATGGATGACATTCAATTATTAGCAAGCATTGAAAAATACCTAGCCGGCGAAATGCCTCCGGCAGAGTATGCAATTTTTGATGCCCTACGCAAAAAAACGCCCGAAATAGACCAGATGGTGGTAGAGCACAAGCTGTTTTTACACCAAATGGATAGTTATGTGGCTTACCAAAATATTAAACATAGCCTTCATGAAGCGCATTCCAAACTATTGGAAACAGGCGATTTAAATGAAGGAGGCGAAGTTTCTACTAAAGTACAAGTTGTTCAACTTTGGAACAGATACAAAAGAGTTACTGCCATCGCTGCATCAGTGGGTGGTATTATTGCATTAGTGATGAGCGGACTAGTTGCCTATTTTTCTCCTGTAGTAAATGGCAACCAAATTCAACAGTTAAGTAAGGATATAGAAATCATTAAACGTAACCAACAATACCAAGGTTCGTTAATTAATGAAGTGAAAAGTAAAATTCCAACTGGTGTTAGAGTAATAAGTGGCGGTTCGGGTTTTTTAATTGATCCCAAAGGATATATTATTACTAATGCGCACGTTTTAAAAGGAACTTCAGCTATTGTTGTGGATAGTAAAGGAAAAGAATTCAACGCAGCAATATTACGCATCGACTTAAAAAAAGACCTTGCTATTTTAAAAATTGAAGACGAAGAATTCAAAACGCTTAAATCTTTACCCTATAGCATTCAAAAACAAAATGCCGATTTAGGTGATGAAATTTTTACACTCGGATATCCTAGAAATGATATTGTTTATGGCGTAGGTTATTTGAGTTCAAAAACAGGTTTTAATGGCGATTCATTAAGTTACCAAATTCAAATCAGTGCCAACCCTGGTAATTCAGGTGGGCCTGTATTAAACAATGATGGCGAAGTGATTGGGGTATTAAGTACCCGTCAAGCACAAGCAGATGGTGTTTCCTTTGCAGTTAAATCTAAAAACATTTACGAATTTGTAAATGAATTAAAAGAGTCCGACACTAGTATTGGAAAATTAAAACTTCCTACTCATAGTAATATTAGAGGCATTCAGAGAAAACTACAAATTAATAAAGTAGCTGAATGCGTTTTTAATGTAAAAGCCTTCACGCAAAAATAAATTACTTTTTAGTTTAAAAATATTACGCATAAAAAAAGCCGTTGCATTTAATTTGCAACGGCTTTTTTATTCAATAAATTATGTTGTTTAATCCCATAAACTTTTAGGATAATTTCCAGCTTCCACCAAAGCATTAATACTTGCTTGTACATGTGGTGCGTCTTCTTTATAAGTTACGCCAAACCATTGTGCAGAAGTAGGAACTACTTTCACATTGCCTAAGCCTGCTTTAATAAATTGACCTGTTACACTTGGTATAAAGAATTCTGATTTTAAGTTTTGCATATTATTATCTAAAAATTCTCCAAAGAATTTCTCGCAAACATCAATAAAACCTGGCGCAAAGCACAGATAGTTCATACTAACCAAACTGTTTTCATTAAGCTCATGTAAGCCAGACTCGTCTTCGTAATGAATAACGTCTACATCATTTCTATAAATTTTTGTGCGCTCATTAATATCTGTTAAATTATTAGCTGCGTCAACTTCACAAACACCCCTGCTTACACTTCCAAAATCACTCAATGTTTTTTTAAGTTCGTACCCTATAATACAATAGGTTTTTTCGTTACACTGATTCAATAAAAAATCATAGGCTTTTAAAAAAGCATCTGCACCATAATAATCGTCTGCATTGATTACAGCAAAAGGCTCGTTAACCTTGCCTTTGCAGCACAAAACTGCATGCGCAGTACCCCATGGCTTAGTTCTATCTGCAGGAATTATTCTGTCTCCCACAAATGTATTTAAATGCTGATAAACATAGTCTGTTTTGATTTTGCCAGCCAATTTAGGTTCAAATATTTCTTTGAAATTATCTGCAAAATCTTCACGGATAATAAAAACTACTTTTTCGAAACCTGCACTAATGGCATCGTAAATAGAATAATCCATAATTGTTTCGCCGCTAGGTCCAAAAGAAGCTGTTTGTTTTTGACTACCGTATCGGCTAGCCATTCCTGCGGCTAAAATAACAAGTGTTGGTTTCATATTGAGAATAATGTAATTTAGGGAAATTAGATTTTCAACAAAGGAAAACAAAAAAGTGCAAACAAGTATACAATTAGCAAATATTCAAAAAATTAATTGTTATACTAACGCTGATTTGCAGGTTGATGTACTTCGATTAGATGAAATACATCCAATAGTAAATGGCAATAAATGGTTTAAACT
>JAPLEL010000085.1 GCA_026391415.1 Bacteroidota bacterium | reverse complement strand
TCATGCTACCTACAGTTAAATCATCGTCTCCGTATTTACTATCATTAAAATGAAATCCGCCTAATTTACCTTCCATTAATAATAAAGAAACAATTTGTTCAATATTGGCATTTGGCAAATGATGACCTAAGTCTACTAATGTGGCAGCTTTATTGCCTAATTTATTGGCATACAACAAAGACTGTCCCCAATCGCCAACTGTCATTGAATAAAAGTTTGGTTCGCAACATTTATATTCAACAAACATTTTCCAATCATTTGGTAGTGCACCATAAATTTCTTCTAACCCTTCAAGTGTATTTTGAAATGCTTTTCTGAAATTTAATTGACCAGGAAATGTACTTCCATCACTCAACCAAACAGTCAATGCTTTAGAACCTAATTCTACTCCGTGTTTGATTACTTCAATATTATGATTGATGGCTTGTTTACGTACCGATTTATTTACATGCTGTAATGAGCCAAATTTATAACTCAACGTTTGACCAGGTTGATCTTGAAATGTATTTGAATTAACTGCATCAAATTGCAATCCATAATCACTGGCTAATTTTTTAATGGCTGCATAGTTTTCAGGTATATCCCAAGGTATATGCAATGATATGGCTCCGCTTGATTGATTTAATGCATGCAGCAATCCAACGTCTTCCATTTTTTCTTCTAAAGACCTTGGTTCTCCAGTGCCAGAAAATCTACCAAAACGTGTGCCACCTGTGCCTAAAGCCCAACTTGGAATGGCAATATTAAAATCAATTATTTTTTGAATAACAGCATCAACATTCGCTATTTCTGAAGCCGAAAAATCAAACTTTCTTTTGTGTGCAGAAAGCAAAGAATCATTGTGCGATGCAATCTTGTTTTTTTCAACTAGCATATACAATAGTTTTTAACGAACAAACGAATTGGCAATACCGCCATCAACATTTAAAACATTTCCAGTAGATTTTTTCAACAAGCCGCCAACAAATGCAAAACAAGCATTGGCAATATCTTCTGGTAAAATGATTTCATTTAGTAAGGTACGACCTGCATAATATTTTGGCAATTCTTCTATTGTAATGCCATATGCTTTAGCCCTACCTTCTGCCCATCCACCACTCCAAATATTACTACCTGAAATTACAGCATCTGGGTTTACTACATTTACACGAATTTTATCTTTACCTAATTCGGCCGCATTCAATCTACTTAAATGCAATTGCGCTGCTTTAGCCGATCCGTAACCAGCATTATTAGGGCCGCTTACTAGTGCATTCTTACTAACAATATTAATTACATCTCCCCCAAAATTTTGTTTGCGCATAATGGCAATCCCTTTTTGAGTAACCAAAAACTGACCTTTTACCAAAACATCATATAAAATATCCCAGTCTTTTTCTGTGTGGTCTTCAATTGTTTTTGAAATAGAAAGTCCTGCATTATTTACTACAATATCAATACCACCAAATGCCAATACTGCAGTTTGTATGGTATTATCAATTGTACTAGCACCTGTTACATCTAAAATATCAGCGGCAACAATATCCTTACCAAATAGCGCTATGAATTCGCTTTTTGCTTCGGCCAAACGCTCTGCATTATTATCATTTAAAACAATACAAGCACCTTCTTCTGCAAATCTTTTGGCAATAGCCTTACCTATTCCGCCACCACTACCTGTAATTAAGGCAAC
>JAPLEL010000302.1 GCA_026391415.1 Bacteroidota bacterium | reverse complement strand
TCTAATTTTCCACCAGCACCAAGCGAACTAACAATAGGTATTTTTCTGTCTAAACAAGCTTTCAAAAAATACACTTTTGGCGATAATGTATCAATACAATCCACTGCATAATCAAATGCATTATTGTTTAATAAATCATCGGTTTCAACATCTTTAATATAAATGGTTAAAACCGTAAGGTCTAATAATGGATTGATGTCTTTAAGGCGAGCAGCCATCACTTCTGCCTTAGGCATTCCTGCAGTAGAATGCAAAGCAGCCACTTGCCTATTGGCATTGCTTAAATCAACGGTATCTACATCTACAATGGTCATTTTACCTACACCCGCACGTGCAATCATTTCAGCACAAATACCACCTACACCACCCAAGCCTACCACTAATACGTTTTTGGTCATTAAAACGTTTAAGGCATCGTCTCCTAGCAGCAATTGTGTGCGGCTCATCCAGTATGGAATCATGATAATAACTATTTAAAGAATTTGAACGTACAATAAAGAACGCTATTTTTAGTACGCAAAACTCATGTACTTATGCGGTTAATAAAAATCTTTTCTTGTTTATCTCTTATTTTTTTTAGTGCTTCATCAATTGCACAATTACCTACTATTCAATTAATGCAGTCCGGCAACAGAATTAGCTTGCGAGGTTTATCGGTAGTAGATGCACAAACTATTTGGGCAAGTGGCAACAATGGTATGGTAGCCAAATCGATAGATGGAGGTAGCCATTTTGAATGGATAAAAGTTACCGGGTATGAAAAAAGAGATTTTAGGGATATTGAAGGATTCGATAAAAACACAGCGGTTATTATGGGCGTTGATGCTCCAGCAATCATCCTCAGAACCACAGACGGAGGACAACACTGGCAAAAGGTTTTTGAAGATAGTACTAAAGGAATGTTTTTAGATGCCATGGATTTTTCAGACAACAATCATGGCATTGTAATTGGCGATCCTATTAATGGAAATGCCTATTTAGCAAGTACTTCAAATGGCGGAATAAATTGGCAGAAATTAACAACACCAAGTATTCCAGTAAATGAAGGAGAAGCATTTTTTGCTTCTAGCGGATCTAATATTAGTTTACTAAATTCAACTATAAAATTTGTATTTGCCACTGGCGGAAAGTCTGCAAGACTATTTGTCAACTACAATGCCCCCATTGTATTGCCAATGCTACAAGGCGAACAATCAACAGGTGCTAATTCATTAGCTATTTTTAAAAATAAAGGCATGATTGTTGGAGGCGATTTTTCAAAAGACACCATTCAAAAAGGCAATGCAGTTTTGTTTAATTTAAAGCAACCTGGGCAATTTAGTTTTCCTACAATACCACCACATGGATACAGATCAAGTGTGATTTATTTGAACGAAAAAGACCTGATTTGTTGCGGCACATCGGGCGTGGACATTTCGCATGATGGCGGTTTAAACTGGACATTAGTATTTAAAGACAGTTATCATGTAGTAAAAAAAGCAAAAAATGGCCAGTCTGTTTGGTTAGCAGGCAGTAATGGCAAAATTGCGCAAATTATTTTTTAAATATCATATTTAGCAATATCTTCAAAAAGGAATTACTTAATTGACAGTTTGCCATTTCAGAAATCATTGCACGATTCTTGTATTGTTATATTTATAAACTAGTTGTATATGAAAAAGTTCCAAGCGATCATTAAATTTACAATGGATGAACAGTTTATGTCATTCGTACCACCCCATCGCACCTATATTAATTATTTAATGAACAAGGGAATTATTGACAGTTATGCAGTAGCAATGGAGTCTCAAACTTGCTGGATTACTATGAATGCTGAATCAAAAGCAGAGGCAGATAAATGCCTAGCAAAATCACCCATCTACAAATACTGGACCTACGAAATAGAAGAACTTTTCGTGTATGATAGTCAACATTTACGGTTGCCTGCTTTGCAGTTGAATTGATGTTAAGAAATACTTATTTAACATTATAAATTAAATATTGGGTAAGGATAATGTTTAGATTTATCCTCAATACAAACCCATATTAATTTTATATGAAAATAATAATTGCCTCCTACTTACTATTTGCCGTTACAATATTTACTAGTTTCAAGGCAGATGAATACAAAGCATCTAATGATGAAGTTGAATTATGTAGAATTATAAATGAATATAGAAAATCATTGAATCTACCTGAAATTCCATTGTCAAATAAACTTACTAAGGTTGCAAAAATTCACTGCAAAGATTTATATAATAATTTTGTTAGGGGTAGTTCTGAATGTAATGAACACTCCTGGTCTGATAAAGGAAATTGGACGCCAGTATGCTATACACCAGACCACAAGCGAGCTTCAGACATGTGGAATAAGCCAAAAGAAATAGCCAATTATTTAAGTAACGGATATGAAATTGAGCACAATCATTCGCCAAAAGATGATTTATGTAACCCAATCTGTGCACTAAATGGCTGGAAAAATTCAGCCGGTCATAATAGTGTAATGACAAACCAAGGTAAATGGAAAAATATTAACTTTAAAGCAATGGGTGTAGGTATTTATAAAGGATATGTTTGTGTATGGTTTGGAAATTTGGAAGACAAATAATTTTAAAATAAGCAATCGGAATTATACTTTTTAAATTATCCATCGCCCTACTTTAAATGAAACAACAAAGGAAATAAAAAGGTTACTAATCCTGCCCATATTGCATAAATGGGTAGAAATGATGCAATACTAATTTCAACAGCCTCCACTTCGGCTTTCTCCCTATTGATCATAAGTAATTTATGCGAAACCAATAATAAGTTTATAAATATTAGAATGTTTCCTCCTAGCACAGCTACCCTGTTTGGCGTAATTCCCCATTCCATTATTCGAAAACTAATTGCAGATAATGCGATACTGTTTATTATGATGGTTAAAATAGATAGTCCCAATAATAATAATAAACTGAATTTACTTTTCGACGTTTTGCTTGTTTCAGCAACTGAAAATAATATTAATGCTAGTACCCCAATTAACAATGCATTAAAAACTAACAATAAATTCCTGTCATTATAGGGATATTTTCCAGTGTATATAACAGCACATAAATAAATGAAAAGATTTAAAAAAACTAATGGGGCAAATATTTTTGCAATAATTGGAGATACTTTGCTAATTAGTTGCGGATTGCTTTGAATTAAATAGGTGCCTACAATAGGAATGGCAGCCGCTCCCCATATAGCAATATGCTGAAAATAAAATTGTGCAATTTTAAGACCAATCAATTCAAATAAGCCAAGTGTCATAATACTAAATAACATACCAGATAAAAACATAATGGCACATATCACCACCAAATCGCCATTAAATTTTAAAAAATCAATTCTCTTCTGTATATCACTAAATGTATTTCCTAAAAAAGTATACCCTAGAACAGCCCATAAAAAGAGTGGCAAATGAATTTGTGCTAGTAGTATTGAATTGCTTTTATTATTGTATGGCAACAAATTAATATAGCATATTGATATTAAAATTGCTAGTGCTGGAAAAAGGAATTTGTTAAGTATTAATTTTTGTGTTGAAATAAAATAAAAACTTAAAAAAGGAAACACAATAAATGCTATATTTTTCGAAAAAAACCTTTCTTCATTAATTCCTGTTATATTAGGAATATTGGCTACAAGTCCTGCAAGTAAAGCAATGACTAAAACAAACAACAATTCTTTCTTTGTGCCAAATGATTTTTTTTCAGTTTCATAGTTCAATCGCTCATTCCAATATTGTAGAACTAACAAATCTTTATTTTCGGGGTAGATTAAGTTAAATTCTTTTTTAAAATTGGCTTTATTTTCTCTGTATAGCTTTTCAAGTTGACCAGGATTGTTGAGGTTATTTATGATATTTTTGTTCATAGAATAGTACTAATTTTTTATTCATTTTCAACCTCAACAATCATTTCAATTTCTACTGCCATATTATTAGGGAGTGAAATCATTCCAACTGCAGACCTAGCATGTTTACCTTTTTCCCCAAATACTTCAACCATTAAATCTGAAAATCCATTGATGACTTTTGGTTGATCTGTAAAAGTTTCGGTGCTATTGACCATCCCCAATACCTTTATAATTCTTTTTACTTTTTTCAAATCACCAACAGCATTTTTCAAGTTAGCAATTAAATTAATTCCAACATGTCTTGCTGCTTCCCTGCCTTCTTCTATTGTTAAATCCTTACCCAATTTCCCTTTACTTATACCCTTAAAGGCAATGTCAGTACCTGATCCTGAAAAATATAATAAGTTCCCTGTTCTAACATAATTTACATAATTGGCAATTGGAGTATTTGGTTGTGAAAGTATTATGCCAAGAGATTTTAAATTCTGTTCTGGACTTTGTGCTTGACACCAAATACTGGTTAAAAGAAAAGCTGTGATTGTATAATACTTTTTCATACGTGTAGATTTAGAAATAGATTAATGTTTATCTTAATGATTAAATAATAGTCTAAGAAAGGATTAAAATTAAAAGGTTCATAGATAGAACTATTGATTTACTTTGTTAAAGTAAGTAAAATATTTAATCTGTTACAAAATAAACACCTTGCGTGTGGATTTTTCAAACTGAGGTCCTAACTAATCTCTCCTTATCACTTTGCCTTCTTTCATCACAAACTGAACTGTCTTTATTGCATCAATATTGTCAAGCGGATTATTTTTAAGTGCAATAATATCTGCATAATAAGATTTTTCTAAAACACCTCTTGCATTTTCTAAACCTAATAATTCAGCAGCGTTTATCGTCATACTTTGCAAAATATAAGATGGCGGAATACCAGCTAACTTCCAATTTTCTAATATTTTAAGATTTGACTGAATACGATTTAAGCCAGGAAGATCAATAAAATTATCGGTTCCAAAAGCCATCTTGGTACCTATTAGATAGGCTCTTTTAAGCCTGTCTATATCTTTGTCAGTCATTGATTTAGCTATAGAGGAATCATATCCTAGGGCGTACCAATTGTCAAAAGCAAAGTCAGTGCCTACTAAGAAAGTTCCTTTGTCTTTCATTAGTTGAAGTTGCGTGTTGTTTAAATCCCAACCATGTTCAATAGCAGCAGCACCGCCTAAAATTACATTAGTTGCTTCTTGTCCACCCTTACTTACATGAACAGTAACTTTTAATCCATATTTTTTTGCTTCTGCTACTGCCACTTTTATATCTTCTTCATCATATATGCCATTGTCGCCAGTTACCATTTTAATAACTGTAGCTCCGTAATAAATATTTTTACGAAAAGCTTTAATGATTTCCTCATGGGTATCAGCATCAATATATTCCCAATCCCAAAAATGTTCATGTTCTGGATTAAGTCCCGAAGAT
>JAPLEL010000203.1 GCA_026391415.1 Bacteroidota bacterium | reverse complement strand
TAATTCATTATCAATCCCCTATCTTTGCCCCTCGAAAAAATAATGTAAACCGTTACTAATATGCAACTAAAAGGTTTAGTGCGCTTCTTTGCGATTGCTCTGATTTTGATCTGTGTGTATCAATTATCATTTACTTGGTTTGTAAGAAACCATGAAGCTGAAATGGAAGTTAAAGCCGATTCTTGGCTAAAGAAATTCGCTAGTCCAGAGCAGCAATACCCAAATAGTAAAGAACAGCAATCTGTTTATACAGATAGTTTGAAAGAACTAAAAAAAGAACGTTTGCAACGTTTATTAGATAGTACAAAAGATACCAAACTTGCTTTTGGACTAACAACGTACAGAAGTGCTAAAGAAAAGGAACTCTTGTTGGGTCTTGACTTACAAGGCGGAATGAGTGTAACAATGGAAGTTGGCTTGAATGAATTAATTCGTTCATTGGCTAACTATACCAAAGATCCTAGTTTCGTAAAAGCTTTAGATAAAGCAGTAGAAAGAAAGGCCAACAGTGGTGCTGATTTGATTTCTCTTTTTAAAGAAGAATACACAATTGCAGCTCCTAATGCCAAACTTGCTCCATTATTTGCTACAAGAAGTAATGGTAAAGTTAAGTTTGATGCTTCTGATGATGCTGTTATTACCTATTTAAGAGAACAAGCAACTGCTGCATTTAATAATACTTATAGAATTCTTCGTACACGTATTGACCAATTTGGGGTTTCTTCTCCTAATATTAATCCTGATCCTGCTAAAAGCATTATCAATATTGAGTTGGCTGGAATTAATGACAAAGAAAGGGTTCGCAAATACTTACAAGCAACTGCCAACTTACAATTCTTTGAAATGTATACCTTAGAAAGTAAGGATCTTCAAAGTGGTATTGTTGCCGCAGATAAATCAGTACAAGAATATTTGAATGGCACTAAAGCAAATGTAGATACCATTAAAAAAGTAATTGAAGCTCCTGTAGTAACAACTGCAAAAAAATCGGATACTAGCAAAACTGCTACCCTATCAACTATTGGTAAAGATTCTAATAAAGCTAGTATTGCTAAAAAAGATACTTCTAAAGCTAATTTGAATGAAGCACCAATGGTGCGTTTAATTCAATTCACACAACCATATCAAGGGAAAGGTGGAAAAACTAATTTCCAATCTAATATTGGTTACATACAAACAAAAGATACTGGTGCATTGAATGACTATTTAAGAATGGATATTGTAAAAAATAAATTCCCTTCAAATTTAGTATTCATGTATGGTAAAATGGATGCTGCTGATCCGAAAGCAAAAGACATTTTAATGTTATATGCTATTAAAACATTAGACAATGGTCAAGCTGAATTAGAAGGTGACCATATTACAAATGCAGGACAAGATTATGACGAAAGAGGCCGTATTGCTATTAAAATGAATATGGATAAAATTGGCGCAAATATTTGGGCCAAAATGACTACTCGTAACGTAGACAAACCAATAGCAATTGTATTAGATAATTTTGTTTATTCTGCTCCTAATGTAAATGATCCTATCACTACAGGTAATTCTCAAATTAGTGGAAGTTATACATTGAAAGAAGCACAAGACCTTTCTGAATTATTAACTAGTGGAAAATTAACTGCTCCTGCAAGAATTGTTGCAGAACAACAAGTTGGTCCTACACTTGGTAAAGAATCTATTAAAGGTGGTGGTTTATCTTTCTTAATATCATTCATTGTTATCTTCTCCTTAATGTTATTGTATTTCAATACAGGTGGATTGGTTGCAAACTTTGCATTAGTATTAAACTTATTATTTACAATAGGAATTTTAAGTGCTTTAGGCTTTACCCTTACAGCTCCTGGTATTGCCGGTTTGGTATTAACCATCGGACTTGCGGTAGATACTAACGTAATTATTTTTGAGAGAATTAAAGAAGAATTAACCAAAGGAAAAAGCTATCAAAATGCAGTTGCCGATGGTTACCAACGTTCTTTATCTCCTGTATTAGATGCGCACGTTACCACATTACTTACTGCTCTAATCCTTGCTTATTTTGGATTAGGCCCTGTACTTGGTTTTGCAACTACTCAAATCATTGGTATTTTATTGTCTTTGTTCTGTGGAATTTTGGTTTCAAGATTAATTACAGACTGGTACATGAAAAAGAATCGCCACTTTGAATATTTCACTGGTATTTCTAAAAAAATATTCAAACACGCTTCTTTTAAATTTATTGAATACAGAAAAGTTGCTTATGTTATTTCGGCTATCGTTTTAACACTAGGTATCGCTTCTTTCTTTAACGGATTTAAACAAGGTGTTGAATTTGCTGGGGGACGTAGTTATACTATTCGTTTCGATAAACCAGTAAACGAAGAAGAAATCAGGGCTGCATTAAAAACTACTTTTGGTGAAGATGTTATTACCAAAACTATTAGCACAAGCAATCAAATTAATATTACAACAGCTTACAAAATTAAAGAAAGTGGCAATAATGTTGATTCTATAGTAGAAAGCATGATGTACAAAGGATTAAAGAAATTCATTCCTGAAACTGTTAGCTTCTCTGAGTTTGAAAGTAAATACAAACAAAGTTCACAAACGGTATTACCAACTATTTCTGACGACCTTAAATCAGGTGCAGCAAAAGCGGTAATATTTGGAATTATTTTTATTTGTTTGTACATCTTTATTCGTTTCCGTGACTGGCGTTATTCTTTAGGGACAATTGTATCATTATTGCACGATGTATTTGTTACATTGATTGTATTTAGTTTCTTAAAAAATATTGTTCCTTTCCCATTAGAAATAGATCAGTATTTTATTGCAGCGGTATTAACTGTAATTGGATTCTCAATGAATGATACAGTAATTGTTTACGATCGTATTCGTGAAGACAGTAAATTGATGAAAGGTGTAGATAATGCAACGATCATTAATAGAGCGATTAACGAAACATTGAGCAGAACCATCATGACTTCATTAACTGTATTCTTAACCATACTTATTCTATTCATCTTTGGTGGTGAAGTAACACGTGGATTTGCATTTGCAATGCTTGTTGGAGTTATTACTGGTACTTATTCTTCTATCTTTGTAGCAGCACCAATCTTGGTTGATTTTGCTAAGAAAAGACCTTTAGGAAAATTAAGCTCAGATAAGAAATAATTAAAAAAAATTAATAAAAAAAATAGGCTGTATCATTTCGATACAGCCTATTTTTTTTATGATCAATTGAGTGGAACTATTTATTCAACCATAAAATCGGATTACGAATTGGCAGGTTTCTTAATACTTCTCCATTGGTTGGAAAATGTTCTAATCTTTCCCAAGTTGTAAAATATTTTTTGTCTTTATATTGTTGAGAAGCGAAAAATAAAAATGGTTGCGCTACTGGCCATTCGTCCCAATACATTACGTCTTTAGGAAAAGTCCAAGTTGATTTATCCATTACAAATGGCACTAGATACTCAACGGTTTTAATTAAGTTTCTACCATCAGGTAATGTATATGTAAAAAGGTTGTCAGATTTAGTAGATAAAATTTTTGCAACAGCAGTTAAGGCGTCTAAATCAAATAAAGAATAGCCATAAGGTTTGGTTCTTTTTAACTCTAAAGGTAAACTTCCGTCTTGTGCTAATTGGTTAGGATAGATAACTGTTTTAACCCGATTGCTACAATAATCTAATAATGCTTGATCACCAGTAAGTTTTGCAAAAATGGCAACTTGTAGAATCCAACAAGTGCCATGGTTGTTCTTGGCATCTCTTTCTTCAACACCATAAGGATGAGTGGTTACCCAGTTTAAATATTGCGTGAACCAAGATTTAATTTTTTTCAATTCAACTTGGTTAACAGATTTAGCATTTTCCATTATTCGAATACCTTGTGCAACTTCTGTTAATTGTATCATGTCAATTAATCCGGTACTTCTTCCAGTAACTTTTCCTTTAATGGCTTGTGCATATAATAAAGAAGGATTCATATAAGTACTGTCATCAATAAACCAGGCCTTTAAATGCAGCATTGCGGCTTTTACATAGCGTTCTTGGTGCGATATTGCATAAGCGCTAGCCAAGTTGCCTATAATTTGACTAAAGCGAATCATGGCTAGTCTGTGTGCATTAAAATTATTAGGATTAGATTGACCATCCTTTTGAATATAAGGTCCATTAACATCTGCAGGATTTGGCCACCAATAATCACCATCAGAATAAAAATCATGGGTCCCTCCTGCAGATCTATCTGTTTTATTGGCAGTAACAGTTACAGGACTTAATAAAATACTCGCATCTGCTGCTTTAATTACCTTATCTTTTAAAATAGCAATTACCTGTTTTGAAATTGCTACTTGATTTTGAGCTTGATTGGTAATGGCTAAACTTATCCCTAATAAAAGAAAATATCCTTTCATATAATTTGATTGAATCATTGTTATTTATTTTAATGCTGTGATAACTTCTTGAATAAATACGGCTACTTTTTTAGCAGGATCACCCTGACCAAGTGTTTCAACTGGAATAAATCCTCTATAAGTAGATGATTTTATTATTTGAAATATTCTTTTTAAATCTGTTTTAACCTCAACGCCATTTTCATACATTTTTTCCTTTATCTGCCAATTAACAGCGTATGGTATGGTTTGTAATATTTGTGCATAAGGATCTCCCTGATGATAACTGCCAATATCCAGAATCAATCCAAACCATTCCATATTAACTAGTTTCATCAGTTTTACCACATCATCACCAGTTTGAATAAAATCATTATGATTTTGAATGGCTACAATAACACCATGCTTTTGGCCATAAGCAACACATTCTTGAATATCTTTTGCCATCCATTGGGCAATTTCATCCCAGGTATAACCTTTAGGGTTCATCACTCCAGAAAATATCCGAATAACTGGAGCACCTAATTTGGCAGCAACTTCAATCCAGTTTTTAATTAATTGAATATCTTCTTTTCGTTTAGACGCATCCGGATTGGTAAAATCATTTTTAATGCCGGTGCCACTAATAGATAGTCCTAATTTATGTGCTCTGTGTTTTAATTTAAAAATGTATTCATCAGATGGAACACTTGGATAATTAGGGAAATAATAACCAGTTAAATCGACTCCTTCAAAATTGTGTTTGGAGCAAAAATCTAAAACATCCATTAAATCCATGGTTTTAGCTTTTAATGGATCATTAAAAGAATACGCATTTAAACTTGGCTTAAGTTTAATTGTATTAGATTTTGGTTTGTTTTTACTAAAATCTATTTTGCTAATAGCCGGGGCAAATAATAATGATTTTACAAAGTTGCGTCGGGCAAATGGTTGATTCATGTATAATTATTAAATGGATAATGTTTCTTAAGAAAATAAATATCCTTTCTTAATTTTTTTATTAGAAAAGTTATTCAACATCTAATTTAATCAATGAATCTATCAATTTCATTTTAATTATTAATATAACCAATCAATTTATACAGCAGTATTATATTCTTATAATACTGAATGAACTTTAGGCATTTATCATAAATTAAATAGGCTGTATCAAACAAATGATACAGCCTATTTAAGTATAGTATCTATTGAAATTTACACTGCAAATGAAGTGCCACATCCACAAGTACTACTTGCATTTGGATTGCTAAATGTAAATCCACGACTATTTAAACCACCTTGCCAATCAACTTCCATTCCAAATAAATAAATTTGGTGACTCTTATTCATTACACAAGTAACACCTTCTATATCAAAAACCTCATCGGCTTCTTCTGGTTTGTCAAAACCCAATACATAGGTCATTCCGCTACATCCACCACCCTTCACTCCTACACGTAAACGTTGCGTATGATCAAATTCAGGTTCATTCATTAAACGTTTAACTTCGGCAATAGCGCCATCTGTTAGTTTAACTGGAGATATAGTTACAGTAGTCATAATTGAATATTTATACTACAAATTTACACTCTTTATTATAAAAATGCCTTATACCATTAGCGAAAACTGGAATATTATAAATAAACCCATCTTTAGCTTATTTTTGGTTAAAACAAGCAAATGTTAGATACTACCATATTTTTTACTGTTGTTATTGGGATTATGATTGCAGGGCTAGTGGGATATTTAATCTATCTACAACGTAAAACAATAGCTGCAGAAAAGGGCTCTTCTGGAATTAATAATGGCTTACAATTACAAGCTTATGAGCGATTAACCGTTTTAGCTGATAGAATTGCTTTACCCAATTTGATTGCACGTTTAGCCATTGTAGGATTGTCTGCTCAAGAAATGCAAGAAATTTTAATAAAAAATGTTAGGGATGAATTTGAATATAATATCAGCCAACAGATTTATGTATCTGCAGATGCTTGGTCTGCAATTAAAAATTTAAGAGAACAAAACTTGTATATTATTAATCAGGTTGCTCAAAATTTACCAATTGATGCTAGTAGTTCTGATTTAAACAAGCAAATTCTTGCTTATTTAATGAATGACAAAAAAGGCAGATTACATGAATTAGTTAGTGAGGTGTTGAGTTATGAGGCGAAAAAAATATTATAATTCTATTGATAACATATTTAATCTAATTATCAAAAATGTCAGACAATAAATGCTATACCGATAGTGGGATTGAAATAAAAAAAGTTTATTACGCTTTACCAGATAAAACTATTTCAATTGAAAATCCTGGTGAATTCCCCTTTACTAGAGGTGTTCAAGCCGATATGTATCGCGGTAAATTATGGACAATGCGCCAATACGCAGGATTTTCTACTGCCGAAGAAAGCAACTTACGATATCACTATTTATTATCTCAAGGGGTTAACGGATTAAGTGTTGCCTTTGATCTACCTACTCAAATTGGATACGATAGTGACCATCCTTTGTCTGATGGAGAAGTAGGAAAAGTGGGTGTTGCTATTGATAGTATTGAAGATATGGAAAACCTATTTGCAGGTATTAATTTAGAGCAAGTATCCACATCAATGACCATTAATGCTACTAGTTTTATTTTATTGGCTTTATATGTTGCCATTGCTAAAAAACAAGGCGCTGATTTAAATAAAATCACTGGTACTATTCAAAATGATATTTTAAAAGAATATGCGGCAAGAGGCACTTATATCTATCCTCCCAAACCTTCCATGCGCATTATCACAGACATATTTGAATGGTGTGCTAAAGAACTTCCAAAATGGAATACGATATCCATTAGTGGTTATCATATTAGAGAAGCTGGAAGTACCGCCGTTCAAGAAATTGCATTTACGCTAAGTAATGGAAAGTCTTATGTGCAAGCAGCATTGGATAAAGGGTTAGACATAAATGTTTTTGGAAAACGTTTGTCTTTTTTCTTTAATGCACACAATCATTTATTTGAAGAAGTTGCTAAGTTTCGTGCAGCAAGACGTATCTGGGCTAAGATGATGCAATCGTTGGGTGCAACAGACCAAAAAGCAATGATGCTGCGTTTTCATACACAAACTGGTGGCGCTACTTTAACGGCACAACAACCTTTAAATAATATCAGTAGGGTTACCATACAAACATTAGCTGCAGTTTTAGGAGGTACCCAAAGTTTACATACCAATGGCTACGACGAAGCATTGAGTTTACCTACTGAAGAAGCTGCTAGAATTGCCTTAAGAACACAGCAAATTGTTGCATTTGAAAGTGGTGTAGCAGATACTGCAGATCCATTAGCAGGTAGTTATTTTATTGAAAGTCTTACCAATGAAATAGAAATTGCTACTGAACAACTAATAGAAAAGATTGATGTGCTAGGTGGTAGTGTTGCAGCAATTGAAGCAGGATTTATGCAAGATGAAATTGCCAAATCTGCTTATGAATACCAACGAAATATTGAAAAAGTTGATAAAATAATTGTTGGCGTTAATAAATTTCAAATAATAGAAAATAATCAAATTCCATCGTTTAAAATTGATGATTCCATTCAAAAAGTACAGTCCGATAAATTAGCTGTACTTAAAAATAAAAGGGATACAGAAAAAGTACATGCATTATTAAACAAAATTGAAATAGTTGCTAGGTCTAACCAAAACTTAATGCCTATTGTTATTGAATCAGTAGAGCACTATTGTACTTTAGGAGAAATTGCAGATGTATTACGTAAGGTTTTTGGAGAACATAAATAATTATTTACTACAAATTTTTAAACCCGCTTCATGAAGAAATATATTTTTATTTGCCTATTTGTTTTACCTGCTTTTTTAAATGCACAGGTAACGCCAGCTATTATTGAGCAAGCAACAAAACAAGTCAATGATTCAGTCATTGCATGGAGAAGACATTTGCACCAATTTCCAGAATTGTCGAATCGTGAAACGAATACCATGCAGTATATCGTTTCAAAATTAAAAGGATTGGGTTTAACAGTAAAATCAGGTGTGGCAAAAACTGGAGTAGTAGCAATATTAAAAGGCAATAAACCCGGCCCTGTTATTGCGTTACGTGCAGATATAGATGCATTGCCTGTCATTGAGCGTTCAACATTAACTTATGCATCTAAAGAAATAGGCGAATACAATGGACAAAAAGTTCCTGTGATGCATGCATGTGGTCATGATGCACACATAGCCATACTTTTAGGTACTGCAACTGTGTTGAGTAAAATGAAAAACGATATTGCTGGAACGATTGTATTTATTTTTCAACCTGCCGAAGAAGGCACTCCAGGAACAGAAGAAGGTGGTGCACCAATGATGATAAAAGAAGGTGTCATGGATAATCCTAAAGTAGACGTGATTTTTGGTTTACACATGAATTCGCAAACGGAGATTGGTATTATTAAATATAAGTCTGGTTCTGTGATGGCTAGTTCAGATTGGTTTACCATTAAAGTAAAAGGCAAACAATCACATGGTTCACAACCTTGGAGTGGCATTGACCCTATTGTAGTATCGGCACAAATTATCAATGGACTTCAAACCATTGTTAGTAGACAATCTGAATTAACTAAAGCACCAGTGGTTATTACAGTAGGAAAAATTAACAGTGGTGTGCGACCAAATATTATTCCAGAAGACCTAATTATGGAAGGAACCATTAGAACTTTAGATGCAAGTATGCAAAAAGATGTTCATGAACGCATACGTATTACTACCCAAAAAATAGCGGAAGCATCTGGGGCTAAAGCTGAAATTAGTATAGATACAAAAACACTTGTAACTTATAACGATCCAGCGCTTGTTAAAATGATGTTACCTTCATTAGAAGCCGCAACGGGTAAAGGAAATTTAATAGAAAATGAATGGACAACTGGTGCAGAAGATTTTTCGTATTATGGACAAAAAGCACCTGCATTTTTCTTTTTTCTGGGTGGAATGCCAAAAGGACAAGACCCATTAAAAGCTGCACCGCACCATACACCTGATTTTATTATTGATGATAGTAAATTAGACCTTGGCGTAAAGGCATTTTGTAATTTAGTATTTGATTACTCAACATTAAAAAAATCTAAATAATTCACTAAAATTAATCCAATGAAAAAGTTCTTGTTTTTATTAATTAGTATTAGCTATTTAAATAGTCATGCACAAGAAAACCTTAGTCCTGAAATGCTTTGGAAACTAGGCAGGGTAAGTAGTATAGGCATTTCTACCAATAAACAGTTTTTGGTATATAGTGTTAATATTCCAAATATTGAATTAAACAAAGGCAATAGTAAAACTTATAAATTATCATTAAACGGCGGTATCCCTGAAGAAATTTCATCTACCGATAATTTAATTGAAAATTCAAAGATATCTGCTGATGGAAAATATATGATTAGTAGTGATGCAGTAAAAATTAAAAACATTTCTGGCGCTGATTTTTATCCTTCATTGACCAAATCGAATGTTCAAATTTACGAGTCGTTAAACTATCGTCATTGGGATACTTGGGAAGATGGAAATTTTGACCATGTTTTTTTGGCGCCTTTAAAAGATGGAAAGGCTGGCAATCCTATTGATTTATTAAAAGACCAACCATTTGACTGTCCTCAAAAACCTTTTGGTGGAGACGAAGATTTTATTTGGAATCCAGATAGTAAGCATGTGGTGTATGTATCAAAAAAATCATTTGGAACAGCTTATGCTATTAGTACAAATACAGACTTATTTGAGTATGATATATCAACTAGTACTACTAAAAACCTAACTGCCAATAATAAAGGATATGATTTAAGCCCTGCCTATAATTCAAAAGGTGTTCTAGCTTATTTAAGTATGCAGCGTGAAGGATATGAAGCCGATAAACAAGATTTAATATTATGGAATGGACAAACAAAAATTAATCTTACCAAACAAAGAGATGATATTCATGTAGAAAGTTTTAAATGGAGTGACGATGGAAATAGTATCTTTTTTATTGCTCCTCAAAAAGGAATGGTGCATTTATTTCAAGTGACATTATCAGGTACAAATTCAAAAATTACACAATTAACTAAAGGAGAATTTGAAGTAAATGGTATTGTAGGACAAGTTGCAAATACTTTATATATATCAAAAGTAGATTTTAACCATGCTTCTGAAATTTATAAACTTGATTTAACTAATGGTACGATTGATCAAGTAACACATGTTAATGACGGAAAATATCAGTCAATTGCAAAAGTAACTACGTCTTATAAAATGGTTACAACCACTGATGGCAAACAAATGCCTACTTGGGTTATTTATCCTCCTAATTTCGATAAAACAAAAAAATACCCTACCCTATTATTTTGTTTGGGTGGTCCTCAAGGAACAATGCCTCAATACTCATTCAGGTGGAATTTTCAACTAATGGCATCTCAAGGATATATTGTTGTAGCGCCAGATAGAAGAGGTGTATTTGGCAATGGAACAAAATGGACAGAAGGTAGTAAAGACTGGGGAGGACAAGCTATTAGAGATTATTTGAGTGCTATAGACGCCGTTTCAAAAGAATCTTATGTAGACAAACAAAGATTGGGCTGTGTTGGTGCTAGTTATGGCGGATTTTCAGTATTTGCGCTAGAAGGCTTACACAATGGTCGTTTCAAAACATTTATTTCTCACGATGGTGTATTTGATTTTAGAAGCATGTATGGCACTACCGATGAAATGTGGTTTGAAAACTGGGAAAAAGGTGGCGCTTATTATGATAAAAATAATGCCATAGCACAACGATCATTTACACAGTCTCCTAGTAATTATGTTGACAAATGGAATACCCCAATTTTAATCATACAAGGTGGTAAAGATTATCGCGTACCAATTGAACAAGGACAACAAGCATTTCAAGCAACACAATTAAAAGGAATTAAAAGTAGATTTCTATATTTTCCAGACGAAAATCATTGGATTTTAAAAGCGCAAGACGCTTTGGTTTGGCACCATGAATTTTATAAATGGTTAACTGAAACCTTACAATAAAATTAAAGGCAGTATCAATAATTAGATACTGCCTTTAATTTTTATTTATATGAAATTTTATTTCGAATAGACTCTTGCACCAAATAACAAACTACCAATTCTAACTAAATTAGATCCAGATTCAATGGCAATTGTATAATCGCTACTCATACCCATAGACAGAATAGACAAGGTATTAATTACTTGATATTTTTGATATAAGGATTGTAAATGATTAAACTCATTTTTTAGCACCTGTGTATCTGAACTAAATGAAGCCATTCCCATCAAACCCTTAATGTTAATATTAGAAAGGTTTGCAGCTGCATCAATGGTTTCTGCTAATTCTGTTTCATCTAAACCAAACTTTGTTTCTTCTTGTGCAATATAAACTTGTAACAAACAATCAATCACTCGATTGTTTTTTAAAGCCTGTTTATTTATTTCTTGTAATAATTTCAAACTATCTACTCCATGAATTAAATGCACAAATGGAGCAATGTATTTTACTTTGTTCGATTGTAAATGTCCTATAAAATGCCAACGAATATCTAAAGGCAAACTTGCCTGTTTGTCAACTAGTTCTTGTACATAATTTTCTCCAAAATCTCTTTGTCCTAAATCATACAATTCTTTAACAGCATCATTTGGCTTGGTTTTACTAACTGCTACAAGTGTTGTATGCTGTTCTAATAAAAATTTAGAAATCTCTTTGTATGCGTCTACTGCTACTAACATTTGGTAAAGATATTTTGAATTGCGCTTTTCTTAATTAATAATTTATTTTGCTTGCCTCTTTTGTTGCCAAACTAAGTTTTCTAATAATAATATTTGATTATACGCTGGACTATGATAAGTGAATTTAACCAATCCAGTAGATGTGGCTATTTTTTTAAAAGGATTAGTTAACATCGATGCAATATTGGCAATAAAAAAAGGGTAATCATCTTCTTCAATTAATTCAATTAAATTAGACTGAGCAGGCATAACCATCGTTGGCATATCCATTCCCCAGCGCATTAGTGTTGTACTTAAAATTATTTTTTCTAAGAAACTATTCGAATGAGTATAACAATTTTTTGCTGATAGAATTAATTGAGACTTATACTGCTCTAGTGCAGGAATTGGCTTTAAAGCCATTAAACGAGACAAGTGGTATAAAATTACCGCTGTAGTATTATAATGTGGAGAAACATAACTAGCAGTAGTTTCATACTGATTAGACTCTATCACTTTTACAATTAAATCTACACTAGCAGAATCAGCCTTTGAAAATGGTAACTGGTATTTTTGAACAAAATACAATACGTTCATTAAAACCGAAACATCAAAATCAACTGGCATTTTTTTTCCAAACCAGGTTGAATATGCAGGAATATCTTGGTATTGTTTAAATGTATTATTGATTTTTTTCTTTGATTGATTGGTATAATCTTGCATTAATCTATGAATTTCCTTGGCAACTGAATCAGACGCATCCATTGCCATCAATAGTATAACAGTATCATCAAAATCATCGGGCAATGCTTGTGATTTATTGAATGCATTTAGCAGTCCACTATTAGGAAAAATTCTTGGCGTATCAGTTGTCCAAAAATTATAGGTATTTCTCCCCTTTTGATTTTTAAACTTATTAAAATAGGGTTTTGCTTGATTGATGATATTATCTACTTGTTGCTTTTCAATGGCATCGAACTGATTTTCTAGGTCTCGAAGTGTAAAACAAATCAATCCAGTATAAAAGGCATTGATATCGGCTTTTTGGCGGTGCTTGTTTAATTGATAAGTTCTATAAGAAGCAAAGGATCCTTTTGGGATATTGCCGTCTGAAATAGCTTGCATTGCGGCAATTCTTTGAACTAATAACTTAATTGTAATAGAATCACTTGCCTTTACTGTAAAACAGGATAGACAGAAAAATATAATGGGATAATATATATGAATGCTTTGTTTCAATGCTGTAAATGTAATCTCAAATTGAAACAATTGGTATACAAGAAGCCCAATGTTTTCACATTGTGCCTAAAAAGGGTTGTTATCATTATTTTAAAATACTACGGCTAATAACAATTCTTTGCATTTCGCTAGTGCCTTCATAGATCTGTGTAATCTTGGCATCTCGCATCAATCTCTCTACATGGTATTCTTTTACAAAACCATATCCACCATGAATTTGAACAGCCTCGGTTGTAATCCACATAGCCGCTTCACTGGCAAAAACTTTTGCAATAGATGAACTTAAAGTATAGTCTAAATGGTTGTCTTTTTCCCATGCAGCTTTTAAGCACAATAATCTAGCCGCTTCAATTTTTGTAGCCATATCTGCTAATTTAAACTGAATAGCTTGGTGGTGCATGATTTCTTTACCAAATGCCTTTCGTTGTTTGCTGTAAGCTAGTGCTAATTCATACGCACCACTTGCTATACCTAAGGCTTGTGAAGCTATACCTATTCTACCGCCACTAAGGGTTTTCATAGCAAATGTGAACCCAAAACCATCTGCTCCTATCCTATTTTCTTTTGGAACTTTCACATCATTAAACATGATAGAGTGTGTATCACTACCACGAATACCTAATTTATTTTCTTTTGCTGCAACAGTAATTCCTGCTGTATTTTTTTCAACAATAAATACGTTGATACCATGGCTACCTTTAGATACATCTGTTTGTGCAATTACCAAGTATACTGATGCCGAAGATCCGTTGGTAATCCAGTTTTTGGTACCATTAATTAAATAATGATCGCCCATTTCTTCGGCAGTAGTTTGTTGACTAGTTGCATCACTACCAGCTTCTGGCTCACTCAATAAAAATGCACCAATATATAATTCGCCATCTTTAGTTCCTTGAGCCAAAGGAACCAAGTATTGTTGTTTTTGAGCTTCTGTTCCATAAGTTTCAATTCCCCAACAAACCAAGCTATTATTTACACTCATACAAACACTGGTACTTGCATCAATTTTACTAATTTCTTCCATGGCTAATACATAACTAACCGTATCCATTCCACTACCTCCATACGCAGTATCTACCATCATTCCCATAAAACCTAGTTCTGCTAGTTTTGTTACTTGTTCATGTGGAAATTCTTGCTTTTCATCGCGTTCAATAACACCAGCTAAACATTCAGACTTGGCAAAATCTCTAGCTGCTTTTTGAATCATTAAATGTTCTTCTGTTAATTGAAAATTCATTAAAATATCTTTTATACGATAAAAATAAGGAAATGGATTTATATTACTAACGGTTGTTAGTTAAATATTAATAAAAAGAAACTGTAAAAAATACAGCTACTAGTATGATATAATCGGCTCTGATTATAGTATAATCGGCTCTGATTATAGAATTACTTATTGAAAGTTTTTTTATTCTATGCTTTTTCGAGTTTTATTACCCGCGCATTTTTTTGGGCTTTTAACGCTAATCCAGTGGCTAGAAAACAATGTGCTTGTGGCATAGCAGTTTCTGTTCTGTTAAGTACATCGTCTACAAATTGCTGGCCAAAAGGTAATGGCTCGTCATTGCAATCTATGTACTTGGTTTCTTTTTGCGTGACCATGTACAAATGATTTCCCCCAATATGACCTGAAGCAATATCAACATTTTTTCTAACTTCAATAAACCCTTCTGTACCTAAAATAGTTAAACGACCATCTCCCCAAGAAGCCAAACCATCTGGCGTAAACCAGTCAACCCTAATATATCCCATACCACCATTTCCACTTAACATGATATCACCAAAATCTTCAAATTTTGGATATTGTGGAAAATTGGTATTAGCAATTTGAGATGCTACCACTTCGGCTTTAGTGGTACCTGTAAAAAATAAATACTGATCAAATTGATGCGAACCAATATCTGTAATAATGCCACCATATCGTTGTTTATCAAAAAACCATTC
This sequence comes from Bacteroidota bacterium, assembly GCA_026391415.1. Classification (GTDB taxonomy): domain Bacteria; phylum Bacteroidota; class Bacteroidia; order Chitinophagales; family Chitinophagaceae; genus Sediminibacterium. The sequence goes on along the minus strand of JAPLEL010000203.1, from coordinate 3,667 downwards.
TGGTCTTGTTTTTGGAGACATTCTGTGAGGTCCTATACCAATGGTTTGAATAACTTTTCCTATCGCGCCAGCTTTTACCAACTCACCTGCTTTAACAGTAGCACGATTTTCAAAACGTTCACTAAACATAATAGAATAAATACGTTTGGTTTCTTTTTGAACGCGTTTTGCTTCGGCCAATTGCTCGAGTGTTGTAATACCAGGCTTGTCAACCAAATAGTCTTTACCATGTTGCATTACTCTAATACCAAGTGGTGCTCTTTCGTCAGGAATACCTGAACTAAGTATTACTTGAATTGTTTTATCTTCTAATATTTCTTTTTCTGAACTAGCTAATTTAACCTCTGGAAATTTCTTTACAAAAGTGGCAACTAAGTCTGCTTCTTTAGCATATAAAGAAACCAATTCTCCCCCACCACGTTTAACGGCTTCCACCATTGAATAGATATGACTGTGGTTAATATTAATTACAGCAAATCGAATCCTTGTTGCAACTGGTTTATTTTCATCTAATGGCTCTGGACGATTTTTATTGGTGAATCCAGATAGAATAGCAACACCCGAAGCTGCTGCTGTATTTTTTATGAAATTTCTACGATTAGATTGTTTGATTTCCATGTGGAGCATTTTTTTAAATTTAATACAAAAAAATTTACCAATACTTTTTTTGTACATTATAAAGTACCACTTTATCAGTATGATTTAATCTTTTTGTAATGTCTTGTAAAAAATGTCTTTTAAACGACTGGATGGCTGCATTAGTATCTTTTACATTGTAACCAATTATTCTTAATGCCTGAATAGGATTAAAATTTTGTGGGATAGAATCTAAAACTGTATCATACCATAGGCCAAAACCATTGTCTGCCAATGTTTTCCAAGGGAATCTATAATTTGGATCATTCTTTCTGGTTGGCGCAATATCTCCATGACCTATAAAATTAGCAGTAGCAATAGTATAGGTTGATTTTAGTTTAGCCAATAAACTAATTAAACTTTTAATCTGTAAACTATCAAAAGGTTCAAAACCATTATTATCTAATTCAATTCCTATTGAGGCCGAATTGATATCAATTAAGTTACCCCATTTAGAAATACCTGCATGATAAGCACGTAAATAATCATTTAACATATGGTGTATGGTGCCATCTTTACAAATAACATAGTGTGCACTTACTGCCGATTTAACTGTTGTAAAGGTGGCAAGTGTTTGTAAACAAGCATTTTGTGCAGTATGATGAATAATTACAAAACTTGGTTTGCGTAAATTAAAATTGGTAGTGCCTACCCAATATGGCGGTTCTTTAATAGAATCAGAAGCCCATTTTTCTATTGGATTTTCTTTAATAGACAATGCTAGTTGTTTCACTTGTTGTTGGTACTGCTTATTTGAATTTTTATAAGGATTCCTTGAACAAGCCCAAAATCCTACAATAGGAACGACAAGTATTAAGAATCCTTTACTTATAAATTGATTGTTCATTTTCAGGTACAATTAAAAAAAAGAAGCCAGTTAACTTAAGTGTTAACTGGCTTCTTTTTATAGGATAAAGTTATTTAGCATTCCAAGTGTTGTTAGCACTATTCATATCAGGGAATACATGGTCTGGATCGATGACTACTTTTTGTAATTCTTCGGTTGTATTTAATTTCACTTTCCAAGTAGCATTGTTTTGCCAAACTTCAACAGGTAAAGTTTTCCTTTCTTTAACACCCGACTTGGTAGTGTATTCAATGATAACTGGCATTGCTAATTGGTCTAAATTATCTATGGTAATTAATGCACCATTTTTAGCGTCGCTACCAACATAATCAACTTTAGAAATGGCTTGGTCTAATTTATAATTCTCTAAAAACAGGCCTCTCCAAAACCAAGCTAAATCTTCGCCTGCACTATTTTCAATACTTCTAAAAAAATCATACGGAGTTGGATGTTTAAATTTCCAATCACGTATGTATTTTTTAAATGCATAATCAAAACGATCTATACCTAAAATTTGCGTACGTAATAAGGTTAATGCATATCCAGGTTTCATATATAATTCAGTACCAATATTTCTTTCTTGTAAAACATCTGGTGTATTTAACATTGCTTCAGATGTTGGTCCGAATAGAAATTTTGCATATTGGTGCCAGTCTGTTTTTCTGTCTTTGTATTCTCCTTTGTTAAAATCATCACCCGCTAAAGTATTAATGAAAGTATTAAAGCCTTCATCCATCCAGCCATATTTACGTTCGTTACTACCTACAATCATAGGGAACCAAGTGTGTCCAAATTCGTGATCGGTAACCCCAAATAAACCTTGTGTTTTAGCAGTTGAACCACAAAACACAATACCAGGATATTCCATTCCACCTACATTACTAGCTACGTTAGATGCTACAGGGTAAGGGAATTCAAACCAACGCTTGCTATAATTTTCAATACTTCCTTTTGTATATTCTGTTGCACGACCCCAACCTTTTATACCAGCAGACTCAGCAGGATAAACACTTGTAGCCATACATTTTTTTCCTGAAGGCAAATTGATTTTTGCAGCATCCCAAATAAAACTTTTTGAACTTGCCCATGCAAAATCACGTGCATTACTAATGGTAAATTTCCAGGTACAAGTTGGTATGCTTGGCCTTGAATTAGCATCAGCAACTTCTGCCTCACTACGAATAACAATAGTTGTATCTGATTTTTTTGCTTGATTAAATCTTATTAATTGTAAGGGTGTTAGTACTTCTGCTGCATTTAATAATTCACCCGAAGCAACTACTATATGAGAAGCAGGAACAGTAATGCTTGCTTCTAAATTTCCATACTCTAAATAAAATTCACTTGCACCTAAATAAGGCAATGTATTCCAACCTTGTACATCGTCAAATACACAAACACGTGGATACCATTGTGCCACTGCATAAATATTTCCAGCTTTAGTTTTTAAAATACCTGTTCTATCAGAACCGTACTCAGGTATTACGTAGGAGTAATTAATTTTTACCGTAATAGATCCTGTTTTTGCAGCTAGTGCTTTGTTTAAGCGCAATTGCATACGTGTATCAGTAATTATAAATGGAATAGATTCCGCTGGCTTTCCTGTAACCAATAATTGAACGGAACTTATTTTATAACCACCGCTAAAGGTACTTTTAGCATCTCCATAACGGCTTCTACCTGTTGCAGGCATTTTTGCTTGACCACGAGAACTTAGTTCGTATAAATTTTGGTCTAATTGCAACCAGATATAAGGCAAGTCTTGTGGACTATTATTTTTATAACTTATAGAAACCGATCCGGTTACTTCGTTTTTCTCTTCATTCAAAGAAGCAGCAATTTTATAGTCTGCTCGGTTTTGCCAGTAAGCGTTTCCGGGTTCACCACTAGCTGCACGAAATTCGTTTCCAGCACTTGGATAAAATAAGGGGCCAAACAACAAATGCTGGTCGTATTTAGATTTAATTTCTTCTGATTTTGGAATTAAAGCTGTTTGAGCAGTTGATTGACAAAAAATGGCTACAAAAAAAGCCGTAGAGAATAAGATTATTTTACACATACATCATTTACTTTTATGGTTCATGAACTTGATAAGGCTAAAATAGCGAAAATCTCGTGTCTGAAATTGAGAAAATTATAAATGGAAATTGTATGTCTTTATTACTAAACAGAAAAGTATTTGGC
>JAPLEL010000130.1 GCA_026391415.1 Bacteroidota bacterium | reverse complement strand
CAAGGCTATTGCTAATTTCAACCAATGAATTAGTGGTGCCACTTAAAGCACTTAATACCACTATTTTTGATTCTGCATCCTTGGTAATTAATTGTGATACTTGGTGCATGCGCTCTGGCTTTCCAACACTGGTTCCACCAAACTTCATTATTTTCATTAGTTCTCTATTTATAAAAATTAAAGGTCGAATTCATTTAAAAGACAGGATTCAATAGGCTTCATTTGATTGGATGCAAATGTACAAGTTGAAAATAAATTTACAGCTAGTATTTTGTTAACGAATGTTAGTATTAAGAAGCTGTTTGTTATTGTCCAAAAGGCTTTTGATTCGCACAGTTGGCATTAGGCCCTTGATTTACTATTAAATAGTTACAGAAATATTGGTAAAAATCATACCGATACTTGGTATTGTCTGAATGGTTTGTACCACACTCTAATCCGCCATTAATAACATTAACTACTGCGCCAAAACCTGGAATTCTATTGGCGGCTATATCTCTAGCATTAGGCTGCCAGATGCCAGTAATGATATCATGACAAGATGGTTTGGGATATTGCGTACTCATCCAAAACCATATAGCAGAAGCAAAACACAAAACAGGGTCTTGTAATAATAAATCAGGATTATTTAAGAGCACTTGTTTGTTTGAAAAATAGGCTTCGCTAAATTGTCCATAATTATAATTCCAACTAAGTTGCAATGGACCTCTCCCATGGTAAGATTTACCAACAACTGGCATCCACCCTCGATTATTAAAATCACTGTATTGGTTGTTATTACTTGGAAATCCATTTTCTTGAACAAAATACAAACCCCATTTAATATCGCCTCCGGGTGCACCATCCCATCCACCATTTGTTTCGTGTGAGATATTGGCTAAGAATGCCGCCAGTTCTCGCTTTTGCGTTACCTCATTTCCTTCTGATAAAAATTTTGGAAATAATTTTGCCGCTGCAATAAAGGCTTTAAAACTATAAAATTCTGTATGAGGCAAACCTTTAAAACTTGAGTCGGGATACTTAGAAATATTAAAACGATTGGGAAATAAAAACGCCCATTTTTTAGCTGATAAAAATTTAGACACATTGGTTCTAGTGTTAGTAGCATCAATTACGCTATTGGTATTTTGAACCTTAACTATTGTATTATTTTGTTGACTAAAAATCAAAATAGGAATCATACAAAATAGCAAAACAATAAGTAGGTATTGTTTCATCCAATAGTGCTTATAATGTTAATTTAAAATTAGAGGCAACTAATATTAAGTCTTGCTCAACTGCATCCACTAATGGAATACCGTCTTTCATTCTAATTGTTTCCATTTCTCTTTCAGGATCTCCTGGAATTAACACTTTTTCGTGACCTGGTGCAGGTGTTGCATTTCTAAACCTTTCAATCCAATGATCCATATGGTCTTTAAATTCTTGTGATGGCCTAAACGCATCAATTCGCATAGCACCTAAAAAATGCCCAAGTCCTTGTCCGGGTTGATTTTCAGGCATGGGTATATAGGCAGGAAATGGTGGCGCCCAAGGCCCATAAGAGGCGCCACTTAAAACAGCAGAGAAAATATCTACAATACTTCCTAGTGCATACCCTTTGTGGCTTCCATGTTCTCTATCACTACCTAAAGGCAATAAAGATCCTTGTTTTTTTAAGATATTTGAATCAGTAGAAGCATTGCCTTCTTTGTCTTGTACCCAACCTATTGGTGTGTCTTGATTTTTTCTTTGTAAGATTTCTAATTTTCCGTTTGCAGCAGTAGTGGTAGCAAAATCGGCTACAAAACTTGGTTGATTATTTGCTGGAATCGCTACTGCAATTGGATTGGTACCGAGCATTTTTTCTACTGAAAAAGTGGGCGCCACTAAAGCAGAAGCATTTGTCATAGCCATTCCAATCATATCTTCTTGCAAAGCCATCATGGCATGGTATCCAGCTATTCCAAAATGATTAGAATTTTTTACGCTTACCCAACCTGTGCCTACTTGTTTGGCTTTTTCAATAGCAACCTTCATAGCAAATGGTGCAACAACCAAACCCAAACCAGCATCTCCATCAACTACTGCAGTAGAGGGTGTTTCGTGAACAATACGCAAATTTGGTTTGGCATTAATTCTACCAGCTTCCCAAAGGCGTATATAGCCACTTAAACGAGCAACACCATGACTATCAATTCCCCTTAAATCGGCAGAGAGCAATACTGTTGTTGCAGTGATTGCATCGGTTTCGGGGCATCCCATTTTAATAAAAACTGCTTGTACAAATTGAACTAGTCGATCGTATGAATATATGGCCACTATGCTATTTTTTCTTTCAAAATAATAATTATACTTCCTGCAATTTAACGCTTTCAACTATGAGCAAGCAAAATTGCAAGTATTTATTCTAGTGCCCTATCTTTATTGGATGAAAATGTTATTGTTATTTGTTGGTTGTTTTTGTAGTGAGATATTAGTTCAGGCTCAATCTCCTAGAGATACAATTCATACAGATTTTGTATTGTATGAAAAACGGACTAGTTTTCAAAACAACTTATTAAATCAAACAATTACAAAAACTTTTCAACTCAATTTAGATAGCAATACAGAATCAAATTATCGAGAAGCTTGTTGGGCTATATCGCAATTTTTACTTCGCTCAAACCAAATTGAACTAGGGTTCTCTAAATTATTTTCGAATTACAATACGCTAGAAACTAATTCTAAGAGAGCTTTATTAGAAGCTGTTTACGCCACATACCCAGCTGAATATAAATTACAAATTCAACAATTAATTACAAAAGAAATACATCCAAAATTATTCTCTATGCAGGCTTTATACCTGTATAGAACTGACGCAAGTTTGGCCAATATTCAATACTTGTTACAAACAATTTCATCGCGTTTTTTAAGTGACACATCGTTACCAATATTAAAAACCTTAGCTAATTACCTAACCAATCATACTGCACAAATAAAGCAAGCAACTCCTAGTCTTGTTACACTCTTTAAATATCAAAAAAATACAGCTCAAAAAACCATTTATTCCTTTCAAGTTGGCCAGAGCGGGTTCTAACCTACCCTATTTTATTACCAATGGTAATACACCACAAGGAATTTATAGTATTCAAGGAACCGAAGTATCTCATAATTTATTTATTGGACCTACTCCCAATTTGCAACTAGTAATGCCATTTGAAGCGGATAGTGTTTTTTGGCATACCCCTTACGATGCTAGTAAAGATTCATTAAATAATTACAAAAACCTATGGCCGCTTGAATGGAGGAATTATGCACCAATTGCCGAAAGCTATGATGCCGGAAAAGTTGGCCGTACCGAAATACTTGCACATGGCACAACGATTGATCCTGACTATTTTAAAGGGATGCCTTTTTATCCATTAACCCCAACACTTGGTTGTTTGTGTGCCAAAGAAAACTGGAATATTTTTACGGGAAAATTATTACAGAGCGACCAATTTTCTTTAGCAAGTGGATTTTTAATTACTCCTAAAAACACTGGCTATTTAATAGTGATTAATGTAGACAACCAATTGAAAGCTGTTAGTAAACAAGAAATTGAAGCATTAATTGTTCAATTCGAAAAAAGCGTAAAATAAATTTGCAAAAAAAATCGCTAACAAAAAATCCTTTTAGAAATTTTGTTAGCGATTTTAAGTAGGTGTTAGAATTTAATAAATTATCTATTCAATTTCAGAATAAATAGGTATACTAAAATGGCAAATCGTCTAGTGCTGGTGCAGCATCATTTGGATTAACCGTTGTTTGTGCAGACTGATTGTAAGATGGGCCACCATCTGATGAACCAGTACCACCTTCTGAAGGTTTACCGCCTAGTAATTGAATATTTAATGTTCTAAGTGTTAAAGAAGCTCCATTGCGTCCGTCGGCAGTGGTATAAGTGCGTACATCTGGAGTTCCTTCTACATAAACCATTGTTCCTTTCTTTAAATAAGGCGCAACGGCTGTTCGATCTGTCCAATAAGCACAGTCAACCCAAGTAGTTCTGTCTTTTTGAACGCCCTGCGCATCTTTATAACGCTCGGTATGAGCTACTGTGAAATTGATTACATTTTTTCCGTTCACATTATTTAGAACGGCATCCTTTCCTAAATTGCCAATAACTTGTAACTTAATCATAACTATTTCATTTTGTTGTATGTATAAGTTGAAATTAGTAAAATCTAATTGGTTTTGAACTTGATTTTTTTTAGTGCCTGTGGATAACCTTCATTTTAAGGCCTAAATGCTAGTTCATGAGTCGTAAAGGGAAGGTATTGGTGGCAATGAGTGGCGGTATTGATAGTACCGTTGCGGCGCTAATGCTGCACCATGAAGGATATGAGGTGGTTGGTATTACTATGAAAACCTGGGATTATGCCACTAGCGGAACCAGTAGCAAAGAAACAGGCTGTTGCAATATTGACTCCTTTAATGATGCTAGACAAGCCGCAGTGCACCATGGATTCCCCCATTTTATTTTAGATATTAGAGAAGAATTTGGTGATTTTGTGGTTGAAAACTTTATTGAAGAATACATTGCCGGACGCACTCCCAACCCTTGTGTGATGTGCAATACCCATATTAAATGGCGGGCATTATTAAAAAGGGCCAATGCGCTCGACTGCGAATTTATTGCCACCGGACACTATGCAGAAATACGCAAACACAGTAATGATCGATTTGTCATTAGCAAAGGACTCGACGATACCAAAGACCAGAGTTATGTGCTTTGGGGCTTACAACAAGATTTATTGGGTAGAACCATGTTGCCATTAGGCGGCTATAGAAAATCAGCTATCCGTCAGATGGCTATTGATTTAGGGTACCCTGAATTGGCAAAAAAATCGGAGAGCTACGAGATTTGTTTTGTTCCAGACAATGACTACCGTGGATTTTTAAAAAGAAATGTAGACGGATTAGAAGAAAAAGTAAATGGGGGATGGTTTGTTGATAAAACTGGCAAAAAAATCGGACAACACAAAGGCTATCCATTCTATACCATTGGACAAAGAAAGGGTTTAGAAATTGCCATGGGAAGGCCTATTTATGTAACTGCTATTGATCCTGAAACCAACACAGTGGTATTAGGAGATGAAGTTGATTTGGAACAGAA
>JAPLEL010000246.1 GCA_026391415.1 Bacteroidota bacterium | reverse complement strand
CTGGCTGAACAACGTGCACCTTTATTTTCACTGTCCTCTTCTTCTGGCCACTTATGAGTCCCTGCATAAAGTCGGCGAACTGATTTCCCTGCATTTTCTCCAAAGGCTATTTTATTGATCTACTCGTTTCTAGTTTCTAATCAGAAAAGGTTCTCTATCTAAAAAATATTGGACTTTTATGATTTAGAGGATATTTTGGTACTTTAGCTGGCAAAATAAAGGGTGGATTTTACAAAGTGCCCTGAAAATGGGGCTTAAAAGAAGAAAAAGTTAAATTTTAGGCGAGTTGATACCCCGATATTAAAATCGATAAAGAATATTCAGTCCTGTGAAACTTCAAATCTTATTATTTAAGCTTTGCAAAAATGTCTCAGGTTTATCATTGTATACGCTAACGATTTAAATCCATAATGAATTTCACTAATAAACTCAAAACGCATTAATAATCGTTTAAATTTGTCTTCCCAAGCAAATACACGTTCAATAGTATTAAATCTCTCATCATAAATTTCAGAGTCATAAATTCTTTTTCTACCACCTTTAACACCGTTTTGATTGCGTTTATTTTCGGGAATATTTGGAATCATACCTGCATTGAAAATTAATTTTCGATTATCTTTACTGTCGTAACCAGCATCAAGACTCATGATTGTTCCGCCAAGATCAATATCAAGTAACTTAGTAATTTTCTTTAAAGGTAATAATGCTTCTTGAAGAAGTGGACTTTCATTTGCGTTTCCTGGTGCTGTTATAAATGGAGCAATTATATTCAAATTACGGTCACAAATTGCGACTACTTTATCACCTTGATGATGTTTATGACCGTTGTAACCAAGATTATCTCCTCCTTTTTTGGCAACGGTAGAGGTCCCGTCTCCATGAAGAACGCTTGTATCTAGCATGTGATTATCATGCAACATTTCTACACTGGCAATTAAAATATCCTTTATAAATCCAAGCTTAACCCATCGATGAAAATGTTTAAATATTTGTATGTAACTAATCTCTGGTTTGCCTGAATCGTCTTGTTTAATAGGTAATTTATGCCATTGACATCCTGTATGTAATACAACTAGGACATAATTTAATACTCTCCAAATAGGAATTTTTATTTCAGGTCCACGCTGACCAGGTTTAATATATCGTGATAAGTATTTAGCAGACTGCTCTTCAGTAAGTTCTACTGGAATTGCTGGTCTTGATGATTTCTTTGCCATCTAAAAGTATTCTTTCTGTTTTGAAGACACACAGAGAATACATGATTTGCAACAAAAAGATAAATTTTAAGGGTGGCGTGCTATTAAATTCAATAGTCTAAAAAAAGATCCCCCAATAAAATATGTCAACTGAATTTTTTAATCATATCCTTTAATAATATGATGAAGTAATTAAATAATACATTTTTTGAGAGAAATTTTAAATCATTTAAATGCAGAAAAACCATTATGTATAAAGGATTTTATTCAAAAATGAAACTAGAAACGAGTAGAATTATAACTATTGCATTATCTGTTTTTATATTTTCACACACAAAAAATTATTTTATGATGTGTT
>JAPLEL010000104.1 GCA_026391415.1 Bacteroidota bacterium | reverse complement strand
TAAGCAATTTTGCTAGATCCTTTTGTTTGAGTTTTTTTTCATACATCTTTAACTCAATCATTTTTGCCTCAGCAACTTCTAATTCTTTCTTGGTAATGGTTGTTTTCCTCTAAAACTGTAAAGCTATATCCGTATAAGACCAACAATATACGTTGCCTTTTAATTTTACATTCTTGTCTAACGAATGGAAAGCTTGGTTTGACGGATATTATGTGGCAACACATTTAAGGTATATTGGCTTATTATCTGGCGTTGCAACAGCTTATTTAACGGTATATAAATCAGATGAAACAAAAGCATTTTTTGAAAAAAGATCAGGTGCAATTTTTGTCCTTTCAATTTTAGCAGTCATTTTAATAATCATAACATCCTTTACACCGGTAGGAGAATGGGCGCCAATGAAAAGCTCCATATTTTCTAATTTAAGTATACATGTTGGAAAATGGTATGAAATACTTGTACGCCCGGTGTTTTCAGTATCTGTAGCTTTTATTATTACCGCATGTATTTATGGAAATAATGTTATTATAAATGGTATTAAAACATTTTTATCATCTAAATTTTTCTACCCAATAGCGCAGGTTTCTTATTCTGCATATTTGTTTCACGAAATGTTTATTATTTGGTCGGTTCCTAAATTATATGCTTACCTAACCCCTAACTATTCTAACCCTCAAATATTTTTTATAACCACTTTTTTATCTTTGGTTGCAATACTACTTGCGTCAGTGATTATGTATTATTTAATTGAACAACCTTTTCAGAAAATTAGAGACAGAATTAAATTCAACTAATTTTCAGCGGTTAAAATTAAACCCATCCCAAGGACTCTTTCAGTAAAAGCATAGCATTACTATAAATGCTATCTTTAAGAAAACCTATTGGCATGAATCGTTTTCATTTTATAATTGCCTTTTTGTGGTATGTTTTGATGATCGGATGCTATGCAAAAACCGATATCAAAACATACACGCAATGGGGCATTACTGGAGGCGGAAAAGAAAACATCCACTATACATCCCTCGATCAAATTGATACAAATAACGTTACCAACTTAAAAATTGCTTGGATTTATAATTCCGAAAAAAAAGATACGAAACGCTATGGTCCAATGGAGTGCAACCCAATTATTATTGATTCGGTCATGTACGGCGTGTCTCCTAAATTAAAACTCTTTGCCATTAATGCAAGTACTGGAAAAGAGTTGTGGAGTTTTAATCCTGCCGATTCAATGGCTAATAAAACCTGGCATCGTAGTAGTGTGAATATGAATAGAGGCGTAACCTATTGGGCCGAAGGAAACGATAAAAGAATTATTTATACTGTTGGGCCAATTGCATTAGAAGTAAATGCAGCAACAGGAAAATTGATTTCAAATTTTGGATTGAATGGAGGAATTAATTTAGCAAATGGACTAGGACGTGATTCTAGCAAATTGTTTGTTGCGCCAACTTCTCCTGTAATGGTGTATAAAAACCTATTCTTTTTAAGTGGATTAGTTGGAGAAGAAACGCCGGGGCATATTAGAGCCTTTGATGTAAAGACCGGCAAACAAAAATGGATTTTTCATACCATTCCTTATCCGGGCGAAGCGGGTTATGAAACTTGGCAAGATAGTACCGCCTATAAATACATGGGATCTACCAATAGTTGGGCGGGATTTAGTCTCGATGAAAAAAGAGGCATTCTTTATGCCCCCACAGGAAATCCTACCAATGATTTTTATGGAGGAAGCAGATTGGGTAAGGGTTTATACGGAAATTGTTTGCTCGCAATTAATGCAGCAACCGGAAAACTCATTTGGCATTTTCAAACAGTTCACCACGATGTTTGGGATATGGATCTTCCTGCAGCCCCTATATTAATTACCATAAAGCATAATGGAAAATTGGTAGATGCTGTTGCCCAAACAACTAAAACAGGATTAATATTTTTATTTGATAGAGAAAACGGAAAGCCGTTATTTCCTATTGACGAAATACCGGTTAATAATATCAGTCCGCTTAAAAATGAAGTTTTATTTCCTACGCAACCTATTCCGCGTTTACCAAAACCGTTGGTTCGACAATCGTTTACACTTGCCGATTTAAATAATATAGTAAGTGACTCAAGTTATGATGATATTAAAAAAAGGTTTGCTACTTATCGTTCTGGAAAAATGTTTAATCCTCCTTCAACAGAAGGGACAATTATTTTACCAGGATTTGATGGAGGCGCAGAATGGGGTGGACCCGCTTTTGATCCCGAAACAAAACTTTTATATGTAAACACCAATGAAATGAGTTGGGTGTTAAATATGGTAGAAAAAAAACTAAAACAAAAAATTGCAAAAACAAATCTTGAAGCCGGTGAAAAAACATATTCAAAATATTGTATGAACTGCCATGGTCCTGAAAGGCTTGGCGGTGGAGACTATCCCTCGATTATTGGGGTAGAAAAAAAATACAATGCACAGCAGTTTATACAATTGGTTACTACTGGTAGAAGGATGATGCCAGGAAACAATAAACTGAGTATGGAAGAAAAAAATGCGTTGGCATCTTATATTTTGAATTTGAAAGAAGAACAAAACAAACCGTATACAGGAACCGAATTAAATAATAGTGGTACGCCCGAACAACTATATGGATTTACGGGGTATAATAAATTTTTAACTGCCGAAGGTTATCCTGCCATTAAGCCACCTTGGGGTTCATTAGCTGCTATTAATATGAATACTGGCGAACAAGTTTGGAAAATTCCTTTTGGTGAATTTGAAGAATTGAAAGCAAAAGGCATTCCTGTAACAGGCCGTGAAAACTATGGTGGTCCTGTTGTTACGGCGGGTGGTTTAATATTTATTGCCGCATCTTCTGATGGAAAATTTAGGGCCATCAATAAACGAACAGGAAAAATTCTTTTGGAAATAGACTTGCCCGCTCCTGGCGTTGCAACCCCATCAGTTTATGAAGTGAACGGAAAACAATTTGTTGTAATAGCCTGCGGTGGTTCTAAATGGGGCGGCAAATCAAGTGATGCTTATGTGGCTTTTGCTTTGCAGGATAAATAAATTTCTTTAAATATCCATCCCCAAAATATGGTTAAAAAAATAGGCTTCTAACAAGTCTTTATTAAAGTTGGCATAGGGCGCCCATTTTTTATCGGCAGGTAAAAAAACCTGCATGGCATTGATATCTGGGAAAATTTTGTAATCGAACTTGGTGCTTGCTGTACTTATGTATCCGGTATAGTAATATTTTATTTGATTAATTTTTGCGAAGTCTATTTTTTGTAAAATCAAATATTTCCCCAAACTGTATTGGTGATAGTTAGGATGATAAATATTTAAAATGCCTGCAATAGCATTGGTTCCTTTATCAAAAAAACCTACGGCAATTAATAATCCACCATCTCTTATTTCTACCATCCATGCGTCCCAAGGATTCTCAAATAAATCCATGTGTAAATAATCTTTACAAGTGGCTGCTGTACTGAAATTCACATGGTCTTTGTATAACGCATATAAATTTTCTATTTCCTCTGTAACAGCTGCTTGTTTATAGGTAACTGTAAATTCGCTGCATTTTTTTCGAATAGTACTGGCAGATTTATTTTCTTTGATAGATATTACAATAGTGCGTAACCAAAAAACGGGCAAGCGATAACTGTCGGTATCTATTTGGGTATGATGGGTAGTGAAAATTAAATGCTGCATCCGATAATATCCATCGGCTAAATAAGCATCAAACACCTCGCCTTTAAATCCATCGATTTCTGGAAAAATATAATCGGGTTCTAATTTCATAAACTATTTTAATGCTTCAACAAGGGCTGGTAGTTCTTCAAAAATACTTCTTATAAATTAGTATCATTTAAAGTGTTAACCGTTATTTGATAATTGCCTTGATTTAAGTTAAAATTTAGTTTGCTTGAATTGGTGGTTATTGGTTTGTTATTCTTAAAACGCGTAATTGAAATTTTGCTAAAATCTTTGAAAGGAAGTTTTATAAATGCTTCGCTATTTGCGGGAACTGTAATATTAAATTGATAAACATTCTTACTTTTTTTAATCCAATTAGAACTTATCAATCCATTGGGCGATTGATAATTACAATTTACATGTAACAAATCTGCAGGCAAATAGGGGGCAATAATAAACTTCGTAAAGCCTGGATAGTTCGGCATTGCTCGTATGCCTCCTAGCCACCTATAAAACCATTCAGTTACCGTTCCAAACATTGGATGGCAGTTGGAAAAAGTATTCTCACTTTCTTTCCAAGTTTCCCATAAAGTGGTGGCTCCTTTATCAATCATGAAACCCCATCCAGGAAATACTTTACTAGAAACAATTTTGTAAACATCTTCAACATGCCCTGCTTCGGACAATGCTTCTAAAATATATTTTGTTCCAAAAATGCCTGTTGTAAAATGTTCATTAATTCCATCTTTAACCGAATTAAGCAATGAATCTACTGCCGCTTTTTTTTCATTGGCAGGTATTAAGTTGTAATAAAGTAAAGTGGCAAATTGTGTTTGACGATTAATTGGTGCTAGGTATTTATTTTTCCAAAATAAATTGGTTAGAATAGTAGAAAGTGTTTGTTCTAATTTTTCAAATGCTAAGGCGTGTGTTTCATCGTTCATGATATTTGCAAATCGTTTCATGATTTGCGCGCATTTTAAATAATGACTCGTGCCTATTAATTCTACTGGTACCGTAATTAATGATTCGTGGTCTGCAAGTCCGTCGTGTGTGATTCCTTCGGGTAGAATTCGCGCCGCTTTTTCCATCCAGTTGATATCAAATTGATACAGTGCTCTAACAATAGCAGTATCGTTATAATAATTTAATAAATGTTCTTGGGTAGTAATCACTGCCGACTCCCAACTAATGCCACAATATTTTAAAGTGTAAGGCGCCACATCAATAAAACTAGAATCATTTACGGCATCAACCCAGTCATACACCGTTTTTTTATAAAAATCATGCATGTTGTAATTGTAAATAAATGCCTCACTTGTTGCATTTAAATCTCCGCCATAACCAAATCTCTCACGTGCCGGACAATCAGATTGAACACTCATTAAATTATCAACAAAGGTTAGCTTGGCTGCTTTTTGAATATCATTAAGCAGTACCGAGCTACTAGAAAAACTTCCTGCATCTGTTACATTTGTATGCAGCATTAATCCTATAATATCTTTTTTAGTAGGCGCTTTTGCAAGTCCTGTAATTTCAATATATCGACACAAGTGAAAAGTAAATGTGGGTGTATACCATATAGCAGAATCTTGTCCAAAAATATATTGATCTGTTTGCCAAGCAATAGCTGGTGCACCTTTTCCGCCTACCCCTTTTGATTTTATTTGACCGCAAACCGATGTCATTGGATTGAGTTGCCCATCTTTATAAATGCGTTCTCCAAATCGTAAGTTTATTTTATTGCCTGGCTTTCCTTGTAATTTTATTTTGTATAAGCCAGTAAAATTTTTACCCATATCAATTACCCACACGTCTTTTTTTGGAGAACTTATTGAAAGAGGTTGTAGCTTTTCTGTTTCTTGAATGGCTGGAAAAAATGATTTTTGTAATTGCCCACCTGGTCCGTCAAAAATAATTGCACTACTCCAACTTGCGTCATTGAAGGATGCCTTATCCCAATTTTTTATTTCTTTTCTTGCGTCATACACTTCGCCGAGATACACATTGTTTCTAATAATGGGTCCGTCTGTAACCTTCCAAGTAGCATCTGTTTTAATGCTGTCTACTTTGCCATCTGCATAAGTTAATACCAGCTTTGCAATTAATTTTGGCCTACCAATGCTCAGCTTGTCTCTTAAATTTAAATTACCCCACATTTTTAATGGCAAGGGATTATAAAAACCATTTCCTAAGGATACACCAATACAATTTAAACCGGGTAATATATTGGAGGTAATATTATAGCTTGAGTAATAAATTCTTTTTGCATAACTAGTCCAAGCGGGATCCAAAAAATTCTTTCCAATTTTATTTCCATTTAATGATGCATTATAATATCCTGCAGCAGTAATATAAAGTACTGCTGACTTTAGTTTTTTAGTAACGGCAAATGATTTTCTAAAAAGCGGTGCCGGATCGTCTTCGTACATTAAGGAATCATTTGTTGGCTGCACTTTAGCATCTCCTATCCAATTAGCACCCAATAATTGATTTGATTGCAAAGAGGGATTGTTTACTGATTGACCAAAAGCATTAAGGGTTGATATTGTATTTACGAATAGAAAAACTAAAAATTTATTTGTACAGTAGTTCATAATAGTTTTCTTGCTTTGTAAATTGATTTATTCTTTCCCTATTTTACTCTTATAAAATCTAAGTCTTGAAAATCAAAACTAAAATCGGTTAAGGGAGAAATTGCATTCATTTTAATGCCCGATGGTTTTCCATCCATGTCTGTACTAAATACTACATAGGCGTCTGCATCAAGGCTTCTATTGGTCCATTTTACAATAAGTGTGTTGCCTTTGTATGGAAATAGTTCTCCATTTAATCTTGGAGACCTTTTTGATGCTAACCAAGGCTTTCCATTTTTTATACTGATTACCATATCTCCAAACCAAGCGTCTTTATAGGTTCCTAGGTAGGGAGCGATATTAAATTTTCCTCCGGCTTGATTTATTTGTGTTGTAATATTTTTTTCTACCTCATCTGTTATTTTTTTTGCAGCAGCTTCGCCTGCTTGTACTCTATCGTGTAATAGTTTCACCCAATCGTATCCACTAACACCAATATAACTGTCTTTTATAGTACTACTGATGGCACTAAAAGCTGCGCCAACCTGTTGATTGGTAAATACAATAATGCCCAATTTTATTTCTGGTAATAATAATACTTGCGTTACAATTCCAGCCAATCCTCCAGTATGCATTACTTGTTTATAGCCTTTTACATCGGTTAGTCCCCACCCCAAACCATAGGTAGAAAAATGGGTATTATAAGGTGGTGCTGTTCTTACGGGTTGAATAGTTTGTGAAGACCACATTTCTTCGTGTACTACATCACCAAACAATGTTTTTTGTAAACTATCTCCATATTTTCCGTGGTTCATTTGTAGTGTAATCCACTTGCTCATGTCTGTTATATTGCTCCAAATACCTCCAGCTGCATTGGCAGTTTCACTCCAGTCTATATCAATGGTTTCTACTTTTCCATTTACAGGTGCGTGTGGACGAATGGTGTTCGACTTGTCTTTTAACCGACTAATGGAAGCCGCAGTAGCATTCATTCCTAGGGGTTTCATAATTCTTTGTTCAACAAAATCTTCCCAACTCAATCCAGATACTTTTGCAATCACTTCTCCAGCAACGATGTATAAATTATTATCATAATCGTATTTACTTCTAAAACTTGATACCTGTTTTAAATAACGTAAATTATGAATGATGTCTGTTTTGGTAAAATCAGATCCATCCGGAAACATCATTAAATCTCCGGCACCCAAACCCAATCCACTTCTATGCGTTAATAAATCGCGAATAGTAAATTCATCTGTTACAAAGGGATTGTACATTTTAAAATCGGGAATATAATCGGTTACTTTATCGTCCCATTTAATTTTTCCTTCCTCTACCAACATGCCCAATGCGGCTGTGGTAAAAGCTTTTGAATTAGAGGCAATGCCAAACTGTGTATTTTCATCTACTTTTTTACCCGTTCTTAAATTGGCAATACCATACCCTTTTGCATGTATTAATTTTCCATCTTTTACTACCGCAACTGCAATGCCAGGTACTTGAAAAGTTTTTAATACCAATTCGGTAACGGAATCAATTTGTTTACTAGTAATGGGTTGAACTATTTTTTGTGCATCAATTTTTTGAACATTCAGCAGGCTAATAATTAGCAATATTAGTAAGGAGAATACATGATTTGGTTTCATAAAGTATGTTTATGGTATGTGATTTAATGCCTGCTATTTAGAAGCTTTTTGTATTCAATGGTTTTAGAATTGCTTCTTGTTATTGAAATATAAAACAATTTTAATAACTTAACCCATCTTGATATACATTTTACTTGGTAAAATAAACCAAATGAAAAAAACAATCCTTGCATGCACGCTGCTATTTTTTGTTCATTTTATTGTAATTGGGCAAACCAAGCCTATGGGCACGCAACTCGTATTACTTGGTACAGGTACGCCTTTTGCTAATCCCGACAGATCGGGTCCGGCCTTGGCTATTGTGGTTAACAATGTTTCTTATGTGGTGGATTGTGGTCCGGGTGTTGTTAGAAGGGCTGCTGCTGCGTCGGCTAAGGGAATCAAAGCCTTAGAAGCATCGCAATTGAAAAAATTATTTATCACGCATTTACATTCAGACCATACGGCAGGTTATGCCGATTTTATTTTTACTCCCGCGGTGTTAGATAGAAACGAACCGCTAGAAGTATTTGGCCCCAAGGGTTTGAAGGCAATGACAAAACACTTGCTTGCAGCGTATAAAGAAGATGTGGCTATTCGTATTCATGGGTTAGAAATGGGTGTTGCCGCGGGCTATCGCGTAAATGTTCATGAAGTAAGTAATGGCATAATTTACCAAGATTCAAATATGGTGGTTAAAACATTTAAAGTACAACACGGTGGATGGCCAGTTTCTTTGGGATATCGTTTTGAAACGGCCGATAAAATAATTGTGGTGTCGGGCGATTGCACGTATAGCGAATCATTAATTGAAAATGCCAAAGGCTGCGATATTTTGGTACATGAAGTATATGCCGAAGCTGCATTGGCTAAACGCGAAAAAAGATGGCAAGACTATCATTCTACTTTTCATACTTCCTCTAGCCAATTAGCATCTATTGCCAATCAAGTGCAACCAAAACTATTAGTACTTATGCACCAACTAACGTTTAGTGCAACACTGGCAACCATTTTAGCGGAAGTGCAAAAAGGATACAAAGGTGCTGTGGTGAATGGAAATGATTTAGATGTTTTTTAATCAGCTAGCAAAGTATTCAATCTATGCCTTACTGTTACTATTTATTGGCTTTTAATTTTTTGCGTATTTATAATTAAACCAGCTACAAATAATTGTATTATTTTTAATTCAAATTATCAGTCAATTGAAAACAAAACTATTCAGCTTTTTTTTATTGCTTGGCTTTTTTGCAATAGCACAACCAAAGCAATTACTAAACTTTAATAAAGACAGCACACAGTTTTCTTTGTTGGATGAAGGGGCTGCGTATTTAGCTTCATTGCCGCTAAAATGTATTCTACAACCGTATCCGAATAAAATTAACCACACTGCTATTAGTGATAGTGATCAAGTATTAACGCCTATCCAACAACACCCAAGTTTTTATGGTTGTTTTGATTGGCATAGTAGTGTACACGGCCATTGGATGTTGGTTGAATTATTAAAAAAATATCCGCATTTAGCTAACCAAGCAGCCATTAGAAAAGTATTGTCTACCACACTAACTGCTGCTAACATTCAAATTGAAACCAATTATTTTAAAGGTGCTTTGAGTAGAAGTTTTGAAAGAACCTATGGTTGGGCTTGGTTATTAAAATTGCAAGAATCATTAATTACTTGGAACGATCCGGATGCAAAAAAATGGAGTGCTGCACTCCATCCACTTTGTGATACTGTCATTAATTTATGGCGCGTGTTTTTACCAAAACAAACGTATCCTAATAGAACAGGCGTGCATCCTAACACGGCTTTTGGATTAAGCTTTGCCCTAGATTATGCCCGCACAGTGCATAACACAGCGTTTGAACAAGACCTCATTAAATCTGCCAAACAATTGTATTTAAAAGATAAAGCGGCACCTACAAGATGGGAACCAGATGGTTCAGACTTTTTTTCTGCGTCTTTAATGGAAGCAGATTTAATGCGAAAAGTTTTGAACAAGCCAGCGTTTATAGAGTGGTTTAATACTTGGTTAACACTAAAAGATTTAGAACATTTAAGCGAAGTTCCAAAAGTGTCGGACAGAACCGATTTGCAAATTGTGCATTTAGATGGATTGTGTTTTAGCAGAAGTTGGTGTATGGCAGGAATTGCCAAAAGCTTGCCAGCGTTGGATAAGCGCCGAACATTATTATTAAAATCGTCTAGCAAATTATTAAAAGCTAGTTTGCCAAATGTAGTATCGGGTAATTATGGCGGAGAACACTGGTTAGCAAGCTTTGCAGTGTATTCAATTCTTGAACAGCATTAGTACTAAGGTTTTGCGGAAGGACTCTATTGGCTAATAATTTTTGAATCTTTTTATTACACGCATCGTTGAATTGAGCAATCCTTTTTTTATTGGCTGGATTGGCTGCCACATTATGTTCTTCGAATGGGTCCGATAAAAGATGGTATAATTCTATAAACTCAGGATGCTTTGGATAACGAATATATTTCCACTCCTTGGTTCTAATACATTCACTGTTTGGAATTTGTGGCTCATTCATTAAGTGTTCACAAAAAACAGTATCGTTCCAATTTTTTTTATTGGCTTGCATGAGCGGCAACAAACTTTTTCCTTGAATCGTTTTTGGAATAGGTAGCCCAACCAAATCTAAAATGGTTGGGGCGATATCAATGTTTAATACCGCATCGTCTATCACTTTTCTTGGATTTGTTTTTTTTCTTGGATCATAAATTATTAGTGGTACGCGAATAGACAAATCGTGCATTAGCCATTTATCGGCATAGCCTCTATCGCCCAAATAATAACCATTGTCGCCCATAAATACAATCACTGTATTGTCTGCAATACCCAACTGCGTTAATTCTTTTGTAATGCTAGCAATGGTTTGATCGATTGCAGTAATCATTCTATAATAGCCCTTAACCATTTGTTGAAATTTTTCGGGCGTATCAAATCTCCAATGCCATCGTTCTCTACTCATGGTGCCTTTTAAAAAATCGGGCTGCGATTCATAAAAAGCAGGATCAGCAGTACTAGGTATTGGCAGGGTAACGCCAGCATACAAACTGTCTAAATATGCAGGCCAAAAATATTGCTCCTTCGAATCGTCGTCGGCATGTGGCGCACTAAAACTTAGGGAAAGACAGAAAGGGATTTTACCAACCGATTCTTTAATAAAGGAAATTGCTTGTTGCCCTTGTAGGTCGGTAAGGTATGTTTTTGTTCCATTAATATTTTTCCAATAAGGGAATCCATTTATTTTTTTTGCCGAGAACAAACTATCAATAGGCGCTTCGAAATTAACACCCAACTTGCCCACAAATCCTGTGCGGTATCCCGCTTGTTTTAATAAGTAAGGGTAACTATTATTGCTGTATTCTTTTTTTACTGGCGGTTTGTTAAAAGTGTAATCGTGTGTGCGTTCATATAAACCAGTAAACAAACTTGCCCTACTTGCCGCACAGATAGGTGTTGTTACAAATGCATGTGTAAATCGAACACCTTTGGCTGCTAATTTATCAATCGTTGGTGTAACAATAATTTTGTTGCCTGCACAACCTAACATATCAAAACGTTGGTCGTCGGTAAGGATAAAAATAATATTTGGTCGATTCGCTCTATTTTTTTTTGTTACAGGATCTGGCTTGAATTGGCAAAACAATAGCACTAATAAAATTGCGGGTATAAAAAATAATTTCGAACTATTTTTTTGATCTGACATAATAAATTGATTGATATAACAACTCGTGTTTTAAATTTTCGAACGAAATTTATTACTTCCTAAATACCGACAATTCATAAATAGACCAATGATATAATGGATCGATTCCTTTTTGTGTTACGCGAATATACCTTGCCAATTGTTTTGGAAAAACAATGCTGGTAATACCTAGTGTTCCTGTGCCTGTTGCAATAGGCTTACTCCAATTCAATCCATCATTTGATACGGTGAGTTCATAATTTTTTGGAGAATCCCATAATGCCCAAGAATTATCCAATTCAATTTTTTCAAAACTTTGTTTTTGTTGCATATCTACCATTAGCCATTGACCTGGATATTGTTTGTGTGTCATATCTCTCCATCCGGTCCAATGATCTCCGTCAATTGCATTGGCAGCGGGCACTCCAATAGGGATATTGTCGCCACTAAATAAAAACAAACTATCTTTTACAGATGCTGTGGCAACCCAATTTTTTTTATCGAGCGCAATAGCTGCAGGTATTTTTTTTGCTGCTTTTTTTGGTGTTGAAATATCTACCAATCCTTCTCCTATAAATTGCCAGTTACCTGCGCTTGCTGTAAATAATATAGCGTGTTCGTCTTCGCCATAATAAGCAACGCCTTTTATATTTTGTAGGGAATGTTGTTTCCAAATGATTCGATCATTTACACGAATGGTTTGTAAATTTTTAAACGCTGTTTTTGGGATCCCTACTATTGATTGGGTGTTACTAGGTACATTTAGTTTTAACGAATATTGGTGTAATGTTTTGTTGATGGCAACAGTAATATTTCCTTTTATAGAAGGCACAACCACTTTAAGGGATTGTAGAAATCCTTCTTTAGGAATGACTTGAAATGTTTTCCAACCGGCTTCTATGGGTGATATACCAGCAATGGTTTGCGATAAATTAATAACGGGTGGATTCCATCCATGATTTAAAGAAGAACCTTCGTCAAAAGCATCAATTCTTGAGGCCCACCATCTGTCGTAGTGTTCCCAGAGTGTTGTAAAACTTGCTGGTATCATTGTTTGATACCTGGTTGACATTCTTATTAAAGCGTCTTTTTCTTTTCCCATGCTACAAAGCGCTTCAAATACCCATCGGTCAAAAAAGCAACTTGAAAAAGTTTTTTTATTTAATACGTTTTCAAAAATAGCAGGCCATTTAGTTTGATCGGCGAGTCCTGCATTTACAGCCATGGCATTGGCCCTATCATCTGGCTCTGGCACTTGTTCTGACTTATAAAAACCGCCCTTCCAAAACCTTGTATTGAAGCTGTTTTTAATGCTATCCATTTTTGCATTAATTAAAATGGTATCGGATAAATGTTCGGTAATCTTTGCCATTTTTTTTAATGTACCCAAGTCTATGTACATAAAACATTGTTCTATAATAGCATTGTCTTTATTTTCTTTACCCCAATCGAACCATTGATTTTTTTTGCCAAACTTGTACGTATTAAATAGAAATTCTTTGGTGCTAGGGTATACGGTTTTGATGGATTGAATATCGCCTGTTTGTAAATAATAATACCACAAGCCATATTCGCCTAAAAATTCTAATTGTTGGCCGGGATAAAATTTTGCGTCTAAGGGTCTTAACACTAACTCTTTGCAAAGCTTGTGTGCATTTGCGTCAAAAGCATAAAAGCATTGGTTTAATTCTGGTGTTCCATCGCCCCAAAATCCTACACGCTCTCTATCGGGGCAATCATAAAACCAATCACGCATACACAAATAGGCAGTTCTTGCGCCCTTCTTCCAAAGGATATTATAATCATTGTCGTTACACTCAAAAGAGCCTACAAATTTTGTGTCATAACCTGTTTCGCGATATTTTACACTTAATACAGTTGCGCCTGCTGGAATGGTATACACAGCGCCTTCTCCGCTAATCCAGTTTTTAGCTTCATAAATTTGTCTTCCCTTTTTTGCAACAAAACTTTCTGTTTTTGTTAGGTATTGAACAAGTGGATTGCTAGAGTTTAATAGGATGGTTTTTCCTTCGGCATTTTCAATTTCTATCCATGGTTGAAAATGGCAATTGGTGGGCATTTGACAAACCAATTGCCATGCAGTGTTGCTAGTATAAGGAATAGACCTAGAATAGGAGATATAATTTTTTAAACCATAGTCTTTAATGGCAGGATGCGTGTCAACGATTTTGTTTTGAGAAAAAGCATTGAAATAATTTACAAACAGAATTGTTACAAAAAACAATTTTTGTATGCGTAACATAGTATTTGTTTTAATTAATTTTTATCTATCCAAATGGTTTATCAATAGAAAGACTTTGTTTAGAAAAGAATTTTGGTCCATCTTCTGCTATGTACAAACAGTCTTCTAGTCGAATGCCAAATTCACCAGGAATTGAAATGGTTGGTTCATCACTAAAGCACATTCCTACTGCAATTTTTGTTTGATTGCCTTTTACAAAATTGGTCCACTCGTGCCCTTCTAATCCAATGCCATGGCCAGTTCTGTGTGGCAAACCAGGTAAACGATAGTTGTTTAAAAATCCATTGGATTCTATTACTTTTCTGGCTGCAGCATCTACTACTTCTGCAGGTGCGCCTATTTTAATGGCTGCAAATGCAGCGTCTTGTGCTTGCTTTTCTAAATTCCAAACATCGGTTTGTCTTTGTGTTGGCTTACCTACTACAATGGTTCTGGTAATATCCGATTCATATCCTTCGCAACCAGTTCCACCATCTACCATTACAACATCACCGTCTAAAATAGTTTGTGGCGTGATGCTGCCATGAGGTAGCGCCGAATACTTACCAACTTGTACTGAGGCGTATCCGCTAAATCCTAATTTTCTAAATGCGGCTGCTATATTACTACTAAGTGTAGATTGACTCATGCCTGGTTGTATACTTGCAAATGCTGCTTTGTAGGCTTCTATTGTAATATCATTTGCTTTTTGCATCAAAGCAATTTCTGCTTTTGTTTTAATCATTCTGCAACCTGCAGTAATGGGCGTTGCATCTACAATTTCAAAACCTGTGGCTACTTTTTTTACGCCGTCTGCAATAAAAAATCGTACGCGCTCTTCCATGCCAATTCTGTGGTAACGAACGCCTCTGTCTTTAATGATGCCAGCAATTAACGCATACGGACTTTCGTGCTCTTCCCAACAACGTACTTCATTGCCAAATACAGGCAGTATTAATTCTCTTGCTCTATCTTCTTCAAACCTTGGGCAAACATAGGCTAGCTCTCCTTTTGCGGGAATTACCACACCAAAGGTTCTTTCGCTTTGTCCCCAACGCATTCCTGTAAAATAAAAACAAGAAGTATTTCCTTCTAAAAATATACCATCAATTTTTTGCTGCGCCATTAATTCTTGTGCACGAGCTACGCGTTGCTTTCTTTCTTCAATGGTAATGGGCACCACACCTTCTTTTTGTGGTTGTAAATCACGAATTTCTTTTGGAAGGTCTTCGGTATTTGCAGCTTGGCTTCTGCCAAATAAATTACTTGGAACGGCAATACTAGTGGATGCCAATGCGGCCAAGCCGAGAAAGTTTCTTCTATTCTGTTTCATAGCGTTTTGTATGTAAATGAAAGGTATTGAAAAAATGAATAGAAGGGCTAACCGCTCGACCCATTTTTTCAATTGTATTAAACAACTGCTGCTTGTTTTTTTACAACCGAATAAAGCATACTCACTGAAGTATATACTACAATCACTAAAACCACCCAACGCAAAGTATCTAAGGGCAAAGATTTTACAATGAATGCCGCAATTAAAACAGCCACAATACTTGGCAAAGCCATACCTAGTGCTGCTTTTCGGTGATAGGCGCCTGCTTTTATAAATTTATAGGAAGCCGGAGGCATTAAAAAAGCACAAGACCCCATCATTATTGGAAATGCTACTTGTGGAGATAGGCCTAATAAAAAAACTACGGCCATACAAGGTGCATAAAGCCCAACACCAACCGTCATCATTGCACCTAGAAAAAAATTCACTATTGCGGCAATCACTAGTTTCGAACCATCTAAACCAATGGCATTTCCCTGACCTTGTATCCAATGCATATTTTTTGCAAACATAAAACCGGCGGTAATTAATAAGGCGATACTCATTGTTAGCCTTATTTTATTTTCAGAAAGTTTTGATACTACTCCAGCCCCAATCGTTGCGCCAATTGTTGCAGTAACAAACATTATTAAAAGCGTAGTAGGTTCTACCTCAATAATTTTTATAAAAATAATCGCTTGAATTAATACAGCAATGGTGTTTGCAACATTCATTGTTCCTGGAATTAATCTATCGGGCGTTTGCTTGGTATATTTTAGCAAAACAGTTTGTGGCGCAAAAGCTCCAATACCTAATACATCAAAAAAATTCACAACAAAACCAATTACTCCAGTTTTAATCCAACTTCCTTTTTCTAATTCATTTCTGTGCAGCCAAATATCTTTTGCAAAAAAATAAACAAACCAAATTAAAAATAGAATTAAGCCAATCCAAATAATTGTAATCATATTAGTGTTGTTGATTAATTTATTTCATTTCAATTTCAGCGAGTAAAATGGTTCTTGGATCTAACTTTAGTGCACTAGGTTTTTTATTATATTTTATAGGAAGTTTTTGACTCTTTAAGTTAATATCTTCAATAGTAACAATTTCTGAGGTATTGGTATCGGCATTAAAAATTTCTACTTCTAATGGAAAGTCAAATAAGAATCCAGAAAACTGTGTTTGATTAATACTCAGGTTAATTTGTTTTTTTACTTCATCATATTCCCAGTGTGCTGAAATTTTTAAGCTCTCTGCATTATATAACCATTGTTTAAAAAAGCTCGTTAAGTTTTGTTTAGAAACTTTTTCCATTTCTTCTTTAAAATTGTTGGTAGTGGCATTGGCATTAAAATATTTTGCATAGTATGCTTGTATGCCTTTTCTAAAATTATCGTGCCCAATTTTTTCGCGTAACATGTGTAATGTCCAAGCGCCTTTTTGATAAGTGATGCCGCTGGTTACCGGACCTGTTTCGGCAGAGCGCTCGGCCACAACACTAAACGTAGAATCTTTTTTTGAATAGGCAAAAACAGATTTTCTAGCATTTCTTATTCCGCTAACAAATTCTTCGTGCCCATATGCATTCTCTCGAAAAAGCAGGGTAAAAAAAGTAGCAAAGCCTTCGCTTAACCAAGCATCATCCCAGCTAGATTCCGTGACTGCATTGCCAAACCATTGATGGGCAATTTCGTGTATCACTACATTTCTTAATCTGTCATCGGCCTTTCCATTCACCATATTTTCTCCATAAAAAATAGCCGAAGAGGTTTCCATTCCGCCATTAACACTTGGCGATTGTATATTGGCTAATTTTTCATACGCATAGGGTCCTACATAATCGGAATAGAATTCAAGCACTTGTTTGGTAGGTTGTGCAAAATCAAAAAATCCATTTGCTCTGTCTTTCGGATATACCCATGTTTGAATTTCTTTGCCATTGAATTTGCCTACTTGTTGTACTGCAAATTCTGCCACACCTAAAACAAATAACCAACTAGATACTGGTACCGATTGTTTCCAATGGGTTAGTTTGTTTTCTTTATCAAGGGTAGATTCTTCTAATAATAAACCATTAGATACTACTTTATATTTTGAGGGTGCTGTTACAATAAACTCACTAGTAGCTTTGTCGTAAGGATGGTCAATGGTTGGCAACCAATGTCGTGCATTGTTTGGCCAGTTTTCATTAAAAAAACTTCTATCGCCATATTTAGTAGGCCCTATTTTTAATCCACCCGCTGGCACACCGCTATAATTAATGACTAATTTAATAACAGCATCTTTTGAAGCAGCACTAGGTAATTGAATGATGAGTGCATCATTTTTATGCGTGAAGCTTACTTTAGTATCGTTATAACTAACAGAACTAACCACCATTCCTTTTTGTAAACGCTGTTCGGTTTGGTTAATTAAGTCGAGCCTTATTTGCTTTACATCGGCAGTTTTAATTAAAATTGAAATAGTTGTTTGGCCAACAATTTCATTGCTATTGTCTGTTAGTTTTAATTCAAACGCATAGTGCAAAATATCTATTGCATAGTTTCTTGGATAGGTATCGGCAAAACTATAAAAACTGCTGATACATAAAATTGCGGCTAAAATAAAATGTTTGTATTTCATTATTGTAAAGTTATTTTTTTCAAATAATATCCTTTTGCGTCTACCTGTGGCGCATAGTTGCTAGTAACCGTAATTCCTTCTTTATTGATGACCATTTTATTAGTGCCACTTGTTGTGCTAATATCAAAAGGCAATGGCATAAAAAAGTTCTCAACTTTAATTAAGTATTTTTGATAACCAACTTCTTTCACTGAAATATCTAACACATCTGTGGTATACATGTAAAAATTAAAAAATGGTTTTAGATTTTGTTTTGAAGCGCTACTAAATAATTCTTCTACATCTTTAGTGGTTACAAAATTATCGTAGGTATATTTTGGATCTGTTGACAATTGTTTTAATGTTGACAGAAACAAATCATCACCTAATACATAGCGTAAACTATGCATAAAAAAAGACCCCTTTGTATAAATATCATTACCTGCATAGGTTTCATCTTCGGATAATTCTTCGCCACCTACCATTGGTTTTTTATTGCGAATAGATCTTTTGTGTTGATTAATAATTTCGTCGTAGGCGGCTTGACCTCCTAATTCAAAATAAATTGATGCTCCGGCATAAGTGGCAATACCTTCTTGAATCCACATGTGTGCCCAGTCTTTATTAGTCAC
>JAPLEL010000052.1 GCA_026391415.1 Bacteroidota bacterium | reverse complement strand
TTATTATTATTATTGGTTAAATTATTATTGTAAAACACATTGTCTTTATCGTCGGTAAAAGCACCTGCATCGGTGCCGCCTTTATAGATAGAAGATCGGTGCATACTACTAATGGTTAATCGATCGCTTAGTTGATACGCAAATTTTGCTTGCAAATTATTTTGAATAAAATTATCCTTATCAAAGCCTTTTTTGCCTGTACTATCAGTTGCTGTAGAAAAGCCTTGGCTATTGGTAAAATCATACCCTAATTGATAACTGAATTTTTTGGCAGTTCCATTAATACCAATGGTTCCTCTAAGCGTTTGATAACTGCCATAACTTAATTGAGCTGTTGGCTTAAAACTATTTTTGGTTGTTTTTTTGGTGATAATATTAATTACACCTGCTACCGCACCACTTCCCCAAAGGGTACTTTGTGCGCCTTTTAAAATTTCAATACGCTCTACTTGACCAAGTGAAATCATGCTCAAATCAAAAGTGTTATTAATTTGAGAAGGATCACAAACAGGAATTCCATCAATTAAAATTAAGGTGTTGCCTAAACCAGATCCTCTCATATATAGGTCTGGATTAGTACCCAAATTATTACTAGCACCATTAATAAAAATGCCTGCTTGGTAATTAATAATTTCCGAAATGGTTTTGCCTGCATTGCGTTGCAGGGTTTCTTGGTTAATTACAGTAACCATTTTACCCGTACTGGATTGTTTCTGTTGAAACTTTGTTGCGGTTACAAATACTTCATCCAATGTGGTGGTGGATGTACTGTCTTGTGCGTGTAGCTGACTGCCAATTATTAGAGCAGTCATAACTAAAAACTTTTTTTTCATTGTTGAAAATGTTTTTGTTGTGACTACTTCCAGGAAAATTAAAAGATAGAAATATAAATGTCTGTAAGACGATTACATCTCATGCCTTTCACCCGAAAGCTGAATAGTTGTTATGTACTGGCAGGTCTTCTGACTTACTCCATTATTCAAGGCCTTCCCGTTATTAACAGTGGCACAAAGTTTGAATAATACAAAAGGAGCTTACAGCTACGGGGATTACAAGGTAAATGTAGTTTTAAATTTGAAACATTATAAAAGAGTTGCTAACAGTATGGTGGATAAAGTTTCTGTTTGCTAAAATGTCAAATTGATGCCCGCCATTATCCACCTGCCTGGCATTTGCGCGCCTAATAAATCGCTATAATTAGTATTGAACAAATTGGATGCTTCAACAAAACATCCTGCTATCTTTTTTACTACAAATACTTCGCACCTTGCATTGAGTAAAAAATAGTTTGGTGATATTGTTGCATTGATTGCTGAAGCGTTTTGTTCTGTTCTAATTTTATACACGCCATTAGCGCTCAATTGAAAATATTGGTTACTATATACTAGCATTAAATTGGTTAAGAATTTTGCATGTGAACTAATGTAAAAAGAGGGAACCGCATTGCTACTCTCGCTATCAAGCCAAACAAAACCAAGCGTTGCCCAAATTTTATGGTGTTGATTTAATTCATGATGGTATTGAATATCTGTTTCAAATCCTGCTGTATTTACTTTGGCAATATTAGTTGCCAATGCATAACTACCTGTTACAATTAGGTTTGAGGTTCTTGGCATGCCACTATAGGGCGTAGGCGTCCAGTCTATTAATTTTTGTTGGTCTCTTTTAAAAATTGTTGCCGATAATTTGAAGGCTGTTTTTACAAATACATCAACCCCTAATTCATAACTTAAACTTCTTTCTGCTGCTAAGTTTGGATTACCAATACTACCAGAGCTAACCAATACTTTATTGTAATTATTATATCGTTCAGTGAAATCGGCCTGACGTATGGTTTTTCCAATACTACCGCGTATTTGCGCAGATGTTAATTGGTAAGAAATATTTAGTTGTGGCACTAATTCTGTACCACTGTTTTGGGTATAGTCTAATCGAAGCGAAGGAGAAAGTAGCAATTGATTGCTCACTGCTTGTGTTATAATAAAATACCCAGCAGCCTGTTGTAATTGGTGGTTGCCCCTATCATTTGAAACAATTTTTTTATTTTGATATTGAACACCAATTAACCAATTAGATTGTCCTCCATATTGATGACTATAATGTGTATTGATTTGAACAACAGATGAAAGATTATTATTTGGCAATGACCCCGAATTAAAACTAAATTCATCGGTTAATTTTTTATACCCCGCATTAAACTGAAACTGATTCGATGCTTTTTGATGAACCAAACTAAGTTGGTGCCAATTGCTTGCAACAATTTCTTTGGCGGTGTCTGACTTAAAGCTGGTATAAAAATTTTGTGCACTAAAATCACGTTTGTCAAATGCAGACCTAATGGCTAAACGCCAATTATTTGAAAACTGTTGTTTAACAGAAAAAGAAGCTGTTTGGTTGTTAAAATAGCCTGTGGTGCCTCTTTGCGCTTGTCCATCTGCCGAATTAACTAAGTATCCTGCCGCAATGGCTGTTTGGCCTTTTTGATAATACAATCCGGTATTCAAGGTTTTCAATCCATAATTTCCGGCAATTGCTTGTACAGAATATTTATTGTTGGTACTGTTTTCTTTGGCAGAAAAAGTTTTGGTAATAATATGCACAACTCCGCCAACTGCATCCGTTCCATAAATAGCAGACGCTGCGCCTTTTAAAACCTCAATTCGTTCTATTTCAATTGGAGATATAGGTATATTTCCATTAAAATGCCCTGTATTAGGATCATTCAATCTAAGCCCATCTAACAAAACAAGTACTTGTTGAAATGTGCCTCCTCTAATAACAATATCTGCTTGTGAACCGCCTGGGCCCCTCATTTGCACTTCAACACCAGGAATATATTTTAATAACTCATCTATAGAATGTATGGGTAGTTTACTAAAATAGCTCCCCTGAATACTACTAATATTTCTACCAGTTTTTGATGCGGTCAATTGCGTTAAGGAGGCACTAACTGTAACAGGGTTTAAGTCGTTTTCTGCTAACTGTCCATATACATTTGGCGCAATTATTAATAAAAGAAAAAATAATATTTTAAACATTCTTGTGTTTTTTATAAAATGGCAAATATAGGTTGATACAATTTGCGCATCTTTACTTTTTAAGAAAAATAAAAGCAGCTTCGCTACAAATACAATAATAATATTATGCGTATCATCTCTTATAATGTTAACGGCATACGGTCAGCAATGAATAAAGGTTTTGTAGATTGGTTAAAAACTGATCCTGGAGATATTATTTGTTTACAAGAAATTAAAGCGCAAAAAGAAAATGTAGACTTTAATAAAATAGAAGAACTAGGGTACCAAACTTTTTGGTTTTCAGCCCAAAAAAAAGGATACAGCGGGGTTGCCATCTTCACCAAAATCAAGCCTACTAAGGTTTTTTACGGAAACGAAATTGATCATAGTGATTTCGAAGGCAGGGTTATTCGTGCAGATTTTGGAAAAATTACTTTAATCAATGCTTATTTTCCTTCCGGCACAAGTGGAGATGAGAGGCAAGCCTATAAATACAAATGGCTAAATGAGTTTTTTGTGTATTTGCAAGAACTGCGCAAAACAAGGCCCAATATAATTATTGTAGGAGATTATAATATAGCCCATAACCCTATTGATATCCATGACCCTAAAGGCAATAAAAACTCCTCTGGATTTTTACCCGAAGAGCGTGCATGGATGGATCAATTTTTAGCAAATGGATGGATAGATAGTTACCGAACACTAAACCCCGAAACTATTGGAGGCTATTCATGGTGGAGCCAACGTTTTCCAACAGTTCGCTTACAGAACAAAGGCTGGCGCATTGATTATATCTGCATTACAGAAAGTTTAAAAAAGCAATTAGTTGCAGCAGAAATATATCCCGATGTAAAGCATAGCGACCATTGTCCTATATATATTGCCCTTAAATAATTCAAAACCAACTATTATGTACATCTACAATATCACTTCCAAAATAGATCCTTCTATCCATGAAAACTGGGTAACCTGGATGAAAGACACACATATTATAGAAGTAATGGCCACTAATTGCTTTACACAATACCAATTTGTGCGCTTACTAGAAGTAGATGATAGTGATGGGCCTACTTATGCTATTCAATATATGGCTAATTCTAAGGCTGATTATAACCGATACCTTGAAATTCATGCGCCATTATTAAGTAAAAAGGCAACAGAAGCATGGGGTAATCTTTTTATAGGTTTTAGGTCTTTAATGCAAGTTGTGCATTGAGTGTGGAAACATTTCTTTTTTTAGTTTGACAATCAAAAATATTTATTATATTCTTTTGAAACTCGCTTTGGGAAAGGATTTCAGCCAATAACCCTGAAACCCTTTAATACCAAGTGTTTCAGATATATTTGATTAATTAATTTTAGTAAGTTTTAAGGCTATTAATTCGCTGAAACCCTTTTGGATAGAGGATTTAGCACATATCAGCTTCAGAAAATAAATTTTGCTAGAACATAAATTAAAATAAATTTGTGTAGTTAACAAATAAAAAAACATTTATGAACAAAGCCGAATTAATTGCACATCTTTCCGAAGATGCTGGTATCACAAAAACTCAAGCTAACGCAACGTTAGATTCTTTTGTAAACACTGTAACCAAAACTTTAAAAAAAGGCGATAAAGTTACTTTGGTAGGATTTGGTACATTTTCAGTTTCTAAGCGTGCTGCCCGTACAGGCCGTAATCCTCAAACTGGAGAAACTATCAAAATCAAAGCAAAAAAAGTTGCTCGCTTCAAAGCTGGTAAAGAATTGGCTTCTAAAGTTTAATTCAAAAAAGACCCTCCACAGAAAAACCCTTGCAATATGCGAGGGTTTTTCTATTTTTGCTGTTCATAAAATATTTCACTCTAAAATTGCAACATGGGCAGAGGCGATAAAAAAACCGCAAAAGGTAAAAGATTCAAAGGATCTTTTGGTAAATGTAGACCAGCAAATGCTACT
Source organism: Bacteroidota bacterium (assembly GCA_026391415.1). Lineage (GTDB taxonomy): Bacteria > Bacteroidota > Bacteroidia > Chitinophagales > Chitinophagaceae > Sediminibacterium. The sequence goes on along the minus strand of JAPLEL010000052.1, from coordinate 28,615 downwards.
AAATCTAAAAAGCCAACTGTAAAAGCAGCTTAAACAGCTATTATATATCAGTTTACCAAAGCAGTTTTGTTTTAAGGCAAAACTGCTTTATTTTTTTACAGATGCCGCCAATTCGTTGATTGCCTTGGCAAATTTGTCTAAATCTTGCAAACGAGTGTAAACATGTGGCGTAACACGCACACAACTAATATTCTCCCAAACAATGCCTACTGTGTGTATTTTATAGGTATTATACAAGGCTGTATCTAATTCCCCCGGTGTCATACCGTCGATACTTACGCCGCAAATGGCGCAAGAATAAGCAGGTTTTAACGAGGTATTTATTTTTACTTTAGGTGTATTTATTACCTGATTAACCCAATAGTTCTTTAAGTAACGTATCCGCTCTTCTTTTCTTTTAGAACCAATTGCTAGATGAAAATTAACCGCTTCACCAATTCCCTGCTCAATCGGAAAGCTTCTGGTACCCAAGGTTTCAAACTTTCTAATATCGGCACTGCGCGGCTCGCCATTGCAGGTTAAGGGCCAAATATTCTTGATTTTATCTTTCTTAATCCACATCATGCCAGAACCAATAGGGGCACTTAAAAACTTATGCAAGCTGGTTCCAAAATAATCGCAACCCAAATCTGGAATTTTAAAATCAAGCAATCCAAAAGAATGTGCACCATCCACAATCACTTCAACACCTTTCGACTTAGCCATTTCTGCAATCTTTTTAACAGGCATAATTTGACCAACCCAGTTAATTACATGGGTAATATGAATGATTTTTGTTGTAGGACCAATGGCTTTTTCATAAGCCGAAACAATTTCTGCATCATTTTCAATGGGAAACTGAAAATTCAATTGCGTATATACAACCCCTTCTCTAAGCGCTCTTTGCTTCCATGCTTGAATCATATTAGGATAGTCTTGCTTGGTACCTATTACTTCGTCACCCGCTTTTAAATCTAACCCATAAATAACCGTATTTAAAGATTCCGTAGCGTTTCTATTGATGGCAATTTCTTCTGGAGAGCAACCGGCTAGTTCGGCTAATTTATACCGAAGCGGTTCGCGACCTTGGTCTAAAATACGCCACATATAATAAGAAGGGCCTTGATTGGTTAATTGATTATATCGTTCTACTGCTTCTTGAACTACCCGTGGAGAAGGACTTACACCCCCATTATTCAAATTCACAAAATTTGAATGAACCGTATAACCTTGTTGAATCACACTCCAATAGTCTTCGTCTGCAGCAACTGCTGATGGCGTTAGTAGCTGTACTTTTTTTTGTGCTGCTTCGAAATTAGCGGCATGTAATTGGTTGAACAAGCTGTTAGCCGAAAAAGCCCCAGCCATTAAACCCATTTTTTGAAGAAAAGCCCTTCTTTGATTCATTGTAAACAATTGAAAAAGAAAGTTACTAAAAAAGGGCGATGAAAAAAGTATGGATTTTTTAAGTTGTTAAACATTCTAAACTTAGGTTTCTAGTGTTTTTCTTACAATATTTAGCACTTATCTTTGTCAAGAAATAAGGTTGAATGAAATATTTAATAGGAACTTTTTTGGGGATCTGTTTGGTGGTTTTACTATCCTCAGATACTGCAATAGCACAATGTTCTATTTGCACCAAAACGGCTTCGCAATTGGGTGAAGGACCTGCAAAAGCACTTAATTCGGCTATCATTTACCTTGCTTTTACACCATTTGCCATTATGGGATATATTGGTTGGCGTTGGTGGAAAAACGAAAAAGCACTAGAGAGCAACGAATAATTAAATTATTTACTAGGGTTTATACAAATAAAAACAAGCCCAATCTCCTTCTTGTATTTTATTGAGTCTATGCGCTTCTGACCTAAAAGCACGCATTTGCTTTTTTGAAAATAGATCTGGGTGTTCGCCTTTGTTATAGCTATCTAAACTAAAGCCCTTCAAATACAATTCACTTCCATAAAACTGAAACTGATTAGAATCATAAATGATATCTGTTAAGTTCAGTCCTACTCTATTTGCCAATAATTGCATGCTTTGGGTAGTGTGTAAAAAAAAGTGTCGGGGTGGATCTAGGTTTACCCAATCTGCTCCATATTTTTTAAACGAAGAAGAGTCGGCTACTGGAATTCTAATTAAAGCATAACTGCGTTTATTCAAAAGTTTGTAAATATGTTTAAATACTTTTTCTGGCGCATCCATGTGTTCGAAAGAATGGTGAAACATAATAAAATCAAATGTTTCAGTAATGTCAAAAAAATCCTTTTTTAAAATAGAAACCCCGCACTGATAATGAATACCAGTACTTAAAAATGGATCACTCCCCATTAAATTTTTAAATCCGCCTCGATTCATTTCTAATAATAATTTTCCTGAGCCAGCGCCTACATCCAATATTTTTGAAGACAAAGTCAAGTACTTTTTTTTCATCCAAACTGGGGGCTTGCTACTAAAAATAGATACCAAGGCACCTAATAAATTTGGCTGTCCAAAAAAATGTTGGTACGCAATTCCTTGACGCCAATTTTTAAATGAAAAACCTGTTGCTTCTTTGGTAGCATAACTATAATAATCTGTTGGATAGTACTTAGCCATATTGGCTGGAATGCTTTGTAATTGTACCACACCGCAAAACGCGCATTGTATATAGTTAAATGACTCTTTAAAACCGAACATCATTTCTTTTGTTTGAAAAATTGTATTGCCCTTTTCATTCGCACAAACTTTACAAAACATTGAAGTAGAAGAATCTAACATAAAAATTATAATTGAAACCTAAATGAAAAAAGAAAACAATGTTTGAATTGAGAAATAATAGGAAAAGCCCTTAGTTTATAATAAAAAATATTGTGCCGATGGCGCAGTAGAAAAACAAACAATTTCCAATTTAATTTTTGTGTAAGTGATGCTGCCCATAATGTATTTAATTCCTTAAAAAACATTTGATCACTCGATTTAAATGTGCCAATATTTTTAAAGTTTGCTAAATGCGTATCTAACATTACCCTAAATTGTTTTCGCAAATCGCTTTCAGATAAATGCTTTTGAATGGTTACATTATTTTCGTGCGACCTTTGCTGCACCAATACCTCAGGCACAAATTGTATGTTTCCAGTAGTCATGGCCCAAAGCGCCAACCACCAATCGTAATACACGCCTGCAGGAACTGGCAAAGCAATACTTAATAATGATTTTCTAATAAGCATTGCATGTCCACTGATGGTATTAAAAACAGCAATTTTTTTAGGGTCATTTCCTTCTATATGTAAATTGCGTGGGTTTGAAACTGGATTAATGATTGGTTGATCTTGAAATTGAATCGAGTTACAATAAATTAAAGAATTGTTATCGGCCAATGCAAATACCAGTGTTTCTAATTTTCGTTCGTGCCAAATATCGTCTTGATCAGAAATAGCGATCAATTCACATCTAGCACTGCTCATGGTTTTTGAAAAGTTAGCAGAAAATCCCAGATTGGTTTCATTTCTACTCACCCGAATTCTAGTATCTGTTTTTGCTAATACTTGTATGAGTTCGTAGGTATTATCGATAGAAGCATCATCGGCAATAATCAATTCAGTAATAGGATAGGATTGCAACAAAATGCTGCGGACCTGTTCGGCCAAAAACAGGCTGCCATTGTATGTACATAAAACCACTGAGATAGGCCGAGTCATGATTAATTTTTATTTTAACACTAGGTTGAATACATTCGTAGCGCTGTTACACCCTTTCTATTTAATTATTAATATCAATGATGGTAAATATAGAAAAATTTAAGGCCGATACCGAGAATGGGGTTAAATTTTCTATTCTAATACCAAGTTGGAACAATTTGCCTTTCTTAGAATTGTGCATTAACAGTATTCGCAAACATTCTGCATTCAAGCACCAAATCATTGTGCACATTAACGATGGAAGCGATGGTACACTTGAATGGATAAAAACACAAAAAGATATAAGTTACTCTTATAGCCAAGAAAATATTGGCGTTTGTTATGCTTTAAATAGTTGCCGAACACTAGCAGATACAGATTATTTGTTATACATCAATGACGATATGTATGTTTGTCCTAATTGGGATATGCCCTTGGCAGAAGAGATTGCAAAGATCAACCATAACTATTTCTTTTTTTCTGCAACAGCCATTGAAAATAAAGCCCAAAGCAATTGTTCGATAGAAAAAAATTATGGCGATAGTATTGCCAACTTTAACGAAGCCGCACTCTTAAAGGAATACAATTCCCTCCCTATGAATGACTGGCAGGGAGCAACTTGGCCACCCAATATTGTACACAAAGATATCTGGGATGTAGTAGGCGGATACAGTATTGAATTTAGTCCTGGCATGTATTCCGATCCGGATTTTTCGTTTAAACTTTGGAAAGCTGGCGTACGTTTATTTAAAGGGATTTCAGAAAGCAGGGTTTACCATTTTGGTTCTCTTTCTGTAAAAAGAATTAAAAAAAATAGGGGCTACCATACTTTTATTTCAAAATGGGGAATGACTTCTGGAAGTTTTTCTAAGTACTATATTCATAGAGGTGAAGAGTTTATAGCACCACTATCAGAACCTGTTTTACCAACAACGGTTCATCTAAAAAATTTCGCAAAACGTTGCTGGACGGCTATTTGGCAATAAAACCTACGCGTCTATTTTAAAAAATGTTTTCAAGCAAAACAATAGCTTCATTAAAGCAGACTTTTTTTTGTACGCGAGTATCAAGTTTCTATACCTAAAAAATACTAGCATTCTATGTAGGTTGTTTTTAAAAGAATAGTTTTGATAACTCTCGTTAATCTGCTCCAATACTTTTTTTTGCGGCAAATACTCCGGACATTTTTCAAACAATAGCTGCATTCTAGCACGTGCTTTCTTTAATTTTTCGGCAGTAGTTGATTTGCTTTTTTGATAGGAATGTGTATTTGCACCTATGGCATTTGATGCATGTTGCCGATAATCAACTAGTGGTAAATTTACATAGTGTACTTCGCCCCTGCAAGCCGCTACAAATCCTAACCAAAAATCGTGTGTAACCATTGCAGGGAAAGGCATACAACGATCTGCCAATTCTTTTTTAAACAACATTGCATGCCCTGGAGCCCATGCACCAATCGTGTACATTAAACAATCAGTATAATTAATTTGATTTTTTATATCCGACATTTTTTTACCTGTACTGTTTCCATTTTCATCTACCAATAATGAATTACTATATACCAATTCATAGCCATTCATTGCATCAAATAAAACAGCCAATTTATTTAATTGCCAAATATCGTCTTGATCGCTAAGTGCAATAAATGCGCCTGTTGCCAAGCTCATTCCTTTTTCGAAAGTTTTAATATATCCTAGATTAGTATTATTGCAATACAAACTAATATTTGCATGCAATTGCATATACTTATTTACAATAGCAACTGTTTCATCGATAGATGCATCATCTACAATTACTACTTCGAAATTGCTATACGATTGTGCTAGAATACTTGTTAATTGTGCATCTAAATATTGTGCGCCATTGTAAGTAGCCATCACAACAGAAATCATTGGAGGGTCTTGGCTATTTTTCAAGGCGATTGTTTTTTGTGGCACTGGCATATTTTGCGCAGAAAGAAAATAAATTGAAAGAAGGATCAGCCACTAACGCATCAATTTCTTCGTACAATAATTTCTTATCCATTCCTTTCATTCGGTCTCTTTGAATTAACTGCCATGCTTTTTCGGCCAATAACCAAACTTTTCTATCACTGTGTTGGTGTATTTGAATGTGTTGGTTAATTTCAGTAACCAATTCCTCAATACCAATTTTTTCGGAGGCGATTGTTTTTAATACTTTCAATTCCCATCCATTGGGTTGTGGAGCAGCAGTGAGTAACATTTGTAAGTTTTTTACAAATCGATCTGCATCGGGCCGATCTGCTTTGTTCACAACAAAAATATCCGCAATTTCCATTAAGCCCGCTTTCATATTTTGCACCTCGTCTCCGGCTTCAGGAACTAGTACCACAATAGTTGTATCGGCCAAACCAGTGATTTCAATTTCACTTTGTCCTACACCTACTGTTTCTACAATAATATGGTCGAAATGGCCGGCTTGTAATAACGCTACAATATCCAAAATATGTGGATGTAATCCTCCCAAAGAACCGCGGGTTGCTAAAGATCGAATATAAACCAAGGGTTGATTATACCATTCACTCATGCGTATTCTATCGCCCAATAATGCACCCAAATGAAAAGGTGATGAAGGGTCTACGCAAAGCACCGCCACTTTTTTTCCGGCCGAAACCCATTGCCCGATTAGCGCATCAACAAGGGTGCTTTTTCCTGCCCCCGGAGGACCTGTAATACCTGTTACTGGTGTATTTCCTGTTGGTATTTCTTGTAAAAAAGTTTCGAATCCAGGCACTTCATTTTCAACTAAAGAAATGGCACGCGCCAATGCTTTAAAGTTTCCTTTGGGTATTTCGGATAATAATGAATGCCACATAATGTTTAGCTAGCCCTAAATTTAAAGCAAGTGTTTACAAATTCACGCAAAAAAAATAATAACTCGCCTAATTGGCTGATAAATTTTCAAAAAAAGCGTTCTGCTTTTTTTGAAAACGAATTCTTTCCATAAAATTTTGTAGCATTGAATAGTCTTAGCACATGATTAAAAAAAATGCACCCATATTTTTATTTATTCTATTACTAGCCGGATTATTCTGGAGTAGGGCCCTATTGTCAATCGTACAAGGACTATGGGCTATCTATGCTATTTGGCAATTGTTTCAAAGTAAATCATTCAATTACAAAGACCCTATTTTTGTTTGGAGTATTGCCCCATTGTGCTGTTGGACCTTAGGGGCTTTTCAGCATCCTTTGGCAATGGCTAATTTCGATTATGCACTTACACTAGCGGTTTATCCAGCAACAGTATTGGTCGTAAAAACTATCCCAAAACAATTGATTGAAAAACAACTGATTTATTGTTGGCTTTCGGCAACTGCAATTGGTTTAGCACTTCCAATTTATTGGTATATCAATCACCAAATTGGTGCCTATGATTTATTAGGATCTGGGCAAGCATTACCCACTTTTATGGATACCGATCACGTGCGGTTTTCTATACTTTTGTGTAGTAGTATTTTGTTTTTATTAAATGTCTCTTTTTTTACAAAAAAAATCCGCTTTATACTTGTATTATTACTCTCAATTTTAATTCTTTTTTTAGCCGTAAGAACCGGTTGGGTTTTACTATTTTTTACACTTATTACCTATAGTGTATTGCAGGTAGTAGAAAATAAAAACATTAAAGCATTTCAAGTTTTAGTATCTATTTTATTAGTGGTATTATTGGCAAGTGCTGCTTACTATTTATTTCCAACTGTTCAACAAAAAATTGCCTACACCATTTGGGATTGGCAACAATTTCAGCCGGGTAAATTCAATGCAAATTATTCAGACGGAACTAGAAGGGCTCTCAATTATGCCGCATTTAAATCAATAGAATCAGGAGAAGGCTCAAATATAGGCTGGTCAAGTATTCCAGTAATATTAAATCAATCATTAGCACATTATTTTACAGGCCTAAATACCGAATTTGGATGGCCTTTTAACCAATGGCTTTTTTGGTGGATGGGCAGTGGCTGGTGCGGTACATTATTGTTTAGCGCCTGGCTATTTTATCCAGCAATAGTAGGATTTAAACAAAAAAATAAAGGACTGATTATTTGGTCATTTGCTATTGCCATAAGTTGTCTGGCAGAAGCAACACTTAACTATCAATACGGCGCTTTTCTACACATTTGGCCCATTGCTATTTTATGGCAGCAAGAAATTATTTTAGCACCCGATAATTCTTAAAATCAAAGAGTCTTATTCCTGTTTTTTTCTCGAAATAATATAGCAGCTTATTTTTAAAAGAAAACTTTTTTAAACTAATATCAATATTAATTTGCCAGCCTTTTTCTTGAATGCGTTTTTGCATCACCAATGGGTGCGTATCCTTAAATAATTGAAGTGAATCAAATTCAGAAAAATCCCAAAAATCCATTTCTTTAAATCCAGCTTCAATCACATGATCTGGGTGCCAAAATTTGCTGAAATTTTTGTGCTTTTTTAGCATCTGTTCGGGGCTTTTTACCCAACCATAATGATATACAAATGCATCAATTTGTTTCACTGCAATTTTTGCTTCGTGTTCCCCTACCCTAAAGCCCTGCGCATCTTTGTAAGGCTTTATTTTTTTATTGTTTCTAATAATGCGCACTTCTTTGTGGTACCATTTTCTACTATCTCCTATATAATCATACGTGCCATAAAAATGGAGATAGTTAAATAGCAATCCTTCTATTTTTTTATCGCCCAAATAGTTATTACAAGCAGCTAAAATTGCCGGGTGATATTTTTCGTGTACTACTTCATCGCCCTGAATATAAAATGCCCAATCAGATTGCGGATCTATTAATTGAAATGCCTTGTTGGTTTCTTCTGCTAATACCGATCCACCAGTTCGTAGGTTATTATTCCAAACAGAGTGGTGAATTTTTATTTTTGAATCATTGATAGATTCTATTAGGGCAATGGTTGTGTCTTCGGAATCGCCAATTAATACAATCATTTCGTCTACCACTGGCAAAATGGAACGAATTGCTTGCACAATTGGGTAATCATTCATCACCGCATTTCGAATAATGGTAAACCCCGAGATTTTCATAATACTGCCATTAAAAGTTCAAATAACCGAAAATTTTTGCATCAAACCATTAATTGATTAGAGATGTAAGCCGCAACCACTTAATTTTGGGCCGCAGATAAATATCCCTGCAATCGGTATTTTAACTTAGCAACTTATGCAAACAACCTGCTGTTTTGATTTTGGCAATACGCGTTTAAAATGTGCGGTATTTAAAAATAGGGAGCTTGAGCAATTAATTGTTCTTGAAAACGACCTGCCAGAAACCATCCAAGCACTCATAAACCAATACCAGCCAAGCAAAACCATTTTAGCATCCGTTATTAACCACAATCCTGCATCTGAAGCAATTTTAGCAGGTCAAACACAGTATCACAAACTTTCTTACACTAGCAAGATTCCATTAACCACTCCTGTTGGAAAGCCAGAAACAATCGGTGCAGACCGACTAGCTTTGTGTGCTGCAGCGGTAGATTTGTTTCCCAATCAACACAATTTGGTGATTGGACTAGGCTCTTGCATTACCTATAATTTTATCAATAAATTTCATGAGTTTTTGGGTGGAAGTATCTCTCCGGGTATGCAAATGCGGTTTAGATCCATGCACGAATACACCGCATTATTACCCCTAATTGAGGCCGATAATCAGTTCTCTTTAATTGGTTTCGACACCAAAACCAACCTTTTAAGCGGGGTAATTTTAGGAATGGCAAAAGAAATTGATGGAATTATAGAGGCTTATAGCCTGAAATACAGCAACTTTAACGTGCTATTAACCGGGGGGGATATGGGTTTTTTTGTCCCTCACCTAAAAAACAAGATATTTGCCGACTCTTACCTAATTTATAAAGGCCTCTATGCGATCAGTGAGTTTAACAATGTTTAGGTTTTTCATGGTACTAGTTTTCGGATTTCCGCTACTAACTGCCCAAGCCCAAGAAAATTCACCTTATTCTAGATATGGAATGGGCGACTTTTTTCATGGCCAACATATTATTAGTAGTTCTATGGGTGGACTAGCTGCAGCTTATGCCGATGGAACCTCCAATAACAACGGACAATCCATTAACTTTTCAAATCCGGCTGCTTATTCTAATTTATTTTTGGTTTCTTATGATTTCAGCTTAACTGTTGATTCAAGAACTTTAAGAAGTAATAACCCAAGCGGCAAATTTGTATCAAATTATTTTGTGCCTAGTTATTTTGCACTTGGTATGCCATTGAATAAGAAAAAAGGTATTGGCTTTGCTTTTGGATTAAGGCCATTAAGTAGAATTAGTTACTCTGTAACCGAAAACGGAAGAGCGGCTGGTGATAGTATTGCCAGGTTGTATGCTGGTTCTGGCGGATTAAACCAGGCTTTTATTGGTGTTGGAAAAAAATGGAAAGGGTTTAGTGTAGGATTTAATACCGGCGTAAACTTTGGAAGAAAAGATATTTCAACCATGGTAGCATTTGTAAATGATACTATTGCTTACAAACAGTCTAAATCAAGTACCGTAACTAATTTTGGCGGATTATTTTTATCTGGAGGAAGTCAATATGAATTCCCCATTAAATCAATTACCAATTTAGCCAATAAAACTGTTGTACACTATTTGATTCGATTAGGCGTATCAGGCAATTTGAGTCAACGCTTAAATGCCAAACAAAATATTGATCGTGCAACTGTGTCATATACTTCTACAGGTACTGTTACTACTATAGATACGGTACTTTCTCAAAGCAATATCAAAGGGACTATTCAAATGCCCAGCTCTTATGCAGCAGGAATTACTTTGAGAAAAACAATATTAGCACCAAGAGGTTTATTTGACTTGTGGAGTGTGGGAGCAGAATACACCGCAACCAAATGGAGTCAATATAGGTTCTATAATCAAACAGACCAAGTGTCTGATAATTGGCAGTTTAAATTAGGTGCACAAATTTCACCAGACCCTGTAAGTGGCAATGGCTACTGGAGCAGTGTAAATTATAGAGTTGGATTTTTTACTGGACAAGACTATGCAACTCCAGGTGCTAAAAGTTTAAAAACAACAGGCGGTTCAATGGGAATGGGTTTGCCAATTAGAAAATGGAGCAACTATAGCAATCAGTTCACTATTTTAAATTTAGGTTTACAATTTGGCAAAAGAGGTACTTCGGTTAATAATATTACCGAAGGATTTTTTAGATTGTCTGTTGGGGTAAGTTTAAGCGATATTTGGTTTATCCCTCGCAAATATGACTAAACACATTATACATATTCAAACACTATTAGCAGCCATTGTTTTTGGCTGCTTTTTTGTGTTAGTGGGTTGTGAGAATGATATAAATGTGGTAAGAGATTTGGGCAAGAAAGTAAAGGGTGTAGACGAAGCAAACCAAGTAGAAAGTTACATGAGTCAGAATGGTAAAACAAGGGCTAAACTCTTAGCACCATTGATGTTGTTAACCCAGAACGACTATGGTAAAAAAATAGAATACCCAAAAACATTGCATGTTGATTTCTATAACGATAGTTTAAAAGTAGAAAGCAAATTGTTTGCCCGATACGGTAGTTATAATGAAAGCGAAAACAAAATATTTTTAAGAGATAGTGTGATTGTTTTTAATGTAAAAGGCGACACCCTTATTTGCAAAGAACTCTACTGGGACCAAATTGCCCAGCGATTTTACACAGAAAAAGAAGTATTTATTAGTCAGTCGCAACCTGCCCGTCAACGTTTAAATGGGATAGGTTTTAATTCCGATCAAAACCTATCTGATATCCATATTCAACATATACAACCCGGTAGTTTTGTAGTGATCCCAGATAGTAGTACTATTAAGTAAAAAAAATATCCTATTTTTCCAATATGTCTGAAACCTATATGATCCTTTCTATCATTGGCACGCTTGTGATGATTGGCTTTTTTGCAGGCTATGAAATTGCATTTGTAAGCGCCAATAGATTAAGCATTGAACTGAAAAAAAAACAGGGCAAAAAAACTGGTTTGATACTAGCCAATTTCATGGAGCACCCTGCAAAATTTATTGGATCTTGTTTAATTGGATTGAATATTTTTTTGGTGATTTATGGTTTGTTGTTCGATGAATTACTCAAAACAATTGCCTGGAAACCTTTCGATTTAAAAAACGGTGTGCTTCAATTAATTGTAGATACTTTGCTCTCTACTATAGTGGTACTGATTTTTGGCGAATTCATACCCAAGGCGATTTTCAGGGCAAGAAACGATAGTTTACTTAGCGTGTTTGCTCCTATTGCACAATTTTTTTATTCTTTATTTCAACCCGTTGCCAGTTTTTTTGTAAACATTGCGCAATGGATTTTGAAATACATTTTTAATATGCGCATCAGCGATAAAAACAATGCGTTTAATAAAGTAGACCTAGAACATTTTTTTCAGCAAACCAAAGAACAAGACGAAGACAATCCTGAATTAAATACTGAACTATTTGAGAATGCATTGAGCTTACCTATGGTTAAAATTAGGCAGTGCTTGGTTCCAAGAACCGAAATTGAAGGCGTAGATATTCATACAACTATCGAAGAATTAAAAGCCCATTTTATTAGTACCCATTTAAGTAAATTGGTGGTGTACGACGAAAATATTGATTCTATTTTAGGATATGTGCACCAATTAGACCTATTTCAAAAACCAGATTCGGTTAAATCAATCATGCACCCAATGATGGCCGTACCAGAAAGTATGAGTGCTACCGACCTTATAAATAAGTTCACCAAAGAAAGAAGAAGCATTGCTTGGGTAGTAGACGAGTTTGGCGGAACAGCAGGTATTGTAACCATGGAAGACTTGCTAGAAGAGATTTTTGGCGAAATTCATGATGAATTTGACGTAGAAGAATTCGAAGAAAAACAACTCACCGAAAACGAATTTCTGTTTAGCGGTCGGATGGAGCTCGATTATTTGAATGAAAAATACAAAATGGATTTTCCGGTATCTGATTCTGAAACCTTAAGTGGCTATATTATTAACGAGCACCAAACCATCCCTAAACTAAAGGAAACCATTATAATAGGTAATTATAAGTTTGATATAGTTACAGTAAGTGACACCCGTATAGAAATGGTTAAATTGAAAGTTTTAAAATAGTTACCAACTGCTTTGTTCTTTCAACTGAACAAGCGCTTAACTTTGCCGCCTTATAATCGTATAACAACAAATGGCACTATTTAGCAGAAATCCCGATTCAGAAAAAGCAGAGATGACCTTTATTGATCATTTAGAAGAACTGCGTTCACATATTATTCGCTCTGTGTTGGCCATTTTAGTTATGGCAACCTTAATTTTTATATACCGCGATTGGATCTTTGATTATATCATATTAGGTCCTGTAAACCCAAATTTTATTAGCTATCGGGCCTTGTGTCAGTTTAGCCATTGGGCGCATATGGGAGAAGCGCTTTGTATGCCAGCCGTAAAAGTTGAAATGCAAACCACCACTTTTGGCGGCCAATTTTTAGGCGCTATTTCTATTGCTTTAGTGGGTGGCATTATTGCAGCATTCCCTTATATTTTTTGGGAATTCTGGCGTTTTGTAAAGCCCGCATTAAAAGACGCCGAAACCCAAAATACCAAATTCATTATTTTCTGGGTGTCGTTCTTTTTCTTTTTAGGAGGTGCTTTTGGATTTTTCTTATTAGGTCCATTTACGTTTAATTTTTTAGGAGGATTTCAACTAGGTACACATGGCATGTTAGTTACTAGGCCAACATTTGCCGACTATGTAGACAATTTAACCAATATTATTCTAGGATGTGGATTGGCATTTGAGTTACCTGTATTAGCGTTTATTTTAACCCGTATTGGCATAGTCACCCCAATGTATTTGCGTAAAACGCGTAAGTATGCCATTATAGTCATTCTAATTCTAGCCGCTTTTATTACACCTAGTCCAGACTGGATGAGTCAATTAATAGTATTTATCCCCTTATTTTTATTATATGAACTAAGCATTTTGGTATCTGCAAAAGTATATAAGAAAGAAAAGGCTAAAGAAGAGAAAGAGTGGAGTTAACCTAAAATAAACTGATATGTCATTTGTATTCGACAACACTAAGCCCATTGCCATTGGCAGCGACCACGCAGGCTTAGAATATAAAGCAGCATTGATTAACTGGTTATCAGAAAAAGGATACCAAGTAAAAGATTTTGGTACCTATACCGCAGACTCTGTGGACTATCCCGACTATGCGCATGCTGTATCAACGGCAGTAGAAAATAAAGAAGTTGCTTATGGAATATTATTGTGCGGATCTGCCAATGGTGTTTCTATGACCGCCAACAAACACGCCAACATTCGTGCTGGTTTGTGTTGGCAAAATGATGTTGCATTATTGGTTCGTCAACACAACGATGCCAATATCATTTGCATACCAGCCCGCTTTATTTCATTATTCGTTGCCCAACAAATGATTGAAACCTTTATGACTACCGCTTTTGAAGGAGGTCGTCATGCTACTCGTGTAAATAAAATTGCCTGTGCTTAACTCAAAAACAAACTAGAATTATGAAAAAACTACTTTGGATCTGTTTACCTTTTATGAGTACTATCGCTTTTGCACAAAAAGCAGAAGACCTTACAAAATTTGGAGCCGTAATTACCCAAAAAGGGTTAAAAGAAAAACTAACAATTATTGCCAGTGCCGAAATGGAAGGTCGCGAAACAGCGTCTCCCGGACAAAAACGTGCTGCTGCATATATTGAATCGGAATTTAAAAGAATGGGCTTAAAACCAGGTAATGGCGATAGCTACCAACAAATTTATCCAGTGTATCAAGATGCACTAACCGATAAGAAATTTGCTGTTAATGGCCGTTCATTTGAGTGGGATAAAGACTTTACTTTCAGTTTACAAACCATAGCAAATGGTCATTGGACTTATTCTTCTGTGGTATTTGCAGGTTACGGTATTGTTGATTCAGCAAAAGGCATCAACGACTATGCAAACCTAGATGTAAAAGGAAAATTAGTAGTAGTATTAGAAGGAAATGGAACAGCTCCAGCTGCTGGAATGCAAATGGGCGGAATGCGTGCAATGAATGCTAATCCATCTTCTAGCTTTTCTAAAATGCGTGTTGCAACTGCAAAAGGTGCTACTGGATTATTAGTAGTGTCTACCGATTTTCCACGTAAAATGGCCACCCCAACAAAAGGCAGTATGTATATGAAAGCAAATACAGCTGCTGGTTTTGTAATGGCAACAATCTCTGCAGATGTTGCATCGGCAATGCTTGGTAGAACCACTAAACAAAGCATGTCCGAACTAAAAGAAATTAGCAAAAGCACTTATAATGCCGAAATAAATGTAACTGCTACCAAAACAACCGAAAATTTAGAAAGCAGTAATGTGATAGGTGTTTTACCTGGTACAGATAAAAAAGAAGAGTACTTAATGCTTACTGGTCACTACGATCATTTGGGTAAAAAAGGCGATGTAATTTGGTACGGTGCTGATGATGATGGTTCTGGTACAGTGAGTGTGATGCAAATGGCAGAAGCGTTTACTGCTGCTGCAAAAAAAGGCAAAGGGCCGCGTAGAACAGTTGTATTTATGACCGTTAGTGGCGAAGAAAAAGGATTATGGGGATCTGATTATTATTCTGAGCACCCAATTTTTCCACTTGAAAAAACTACTGCCGATTTAAATACCGACATGGTAGGACGCGTAGATACCGAACGCAAAACAGCCGATTCATTAAATTATGTTTATGTAATTGGACACGATAAATTAAGTACCGATTTACCCATTATTAATGAAGCAGCAAACAAGCAATCTTCTAAATTGGTATTGGATTATAAATACGATGATCCTGCAGATAGAAACATGATTTACTATCGCAGCGACCATTATAATTTTGCTAAAAAAGGCGTGCCTATTTTATTCTTTTATGATGGAATGTTGCTTGCCGACTACCACCAACCAACGGATACTGTTGAAAAAATTAATTTCGATTTAATGCAAAAACGTGTGTTAATGATATTCTATACTGCATGGGATATTGCTAACAGAGATGCTATGTTAAAAAGAGATTTAAAATTAAATATGCCAGCAAGATAGTTATCAAAGCATGCATAAAAAAATAGGCTGTATCGATTGATACAGCCTATTTTTTTATGCCAATACTCACTACAATTACCATCCTAATAAATAAGCAAAAATCAATGGAACCACAATGGTAGCATCACTTTCAACAATATATTTAGGTGTATGAATATCTAATTTACCCCAAGTAATTTTTTCGTTGGGAACTGCGCCAGAATAAGATCCATAAGAAGTAGTTGAATCACTTATTTGGCAGAAATAACTCCAGAAAGGCACATCATGCCATTCCAAATCTTGGTACATCATTGGTACAACACAAATGGGGAAATCTCCTGCAATACCACCGCCCACTTGAAAAAATCCAATTCCTTTTCCACCACTATTTTGGCGATACCAATCGGCTAACCAAACCATGTATTCAATACCATTTTTTACCGTATTGGCTTGCAATTCATTTTTAATAACATAGCTCGCAAAAATATTTCCAGTAGTACTGTCTTCCCAACCTGGGCAAACAATTGGCAAGTTTTTTTCGGCAGCTGCAATGATCCAACTGTTCTTAGGATCAATTTCGTAGTACTGCTCTAAATCGCCCGATAAAATGGTTTTATATAAAAACTCGTGCGGAAAAAAACGTTCGCCTTTTGCTTCTGCATCTTTCCATTGTTTAACCAAAGGCTTTTGCAAACGTCTAAATGCTTCTTCTTCTGGAATACAAGTATCTGTTACACGGTTATAATGGTTTTCTAATAAATCCCATTCGTCTTGTGGTGTAAGGTCTCTATAATTAGGAACCCTTTTGTAATGGCTGTGTGCCACCAAATTCATCACATCTTCTTCTAAATTGGCACCGGTACAACTAATGATAGCAATTTTGTCTTGGCGAATCATTTCTGCCAAGCTAATGCCTAGTTCAGCTGTACTCATAGCACCTGCTAAACTAACCAGCATTTTACCACCGTCTAATAAATGGGTTTCATACCCTTTTGCTGCATCCACCAAAGCGGCTGCGTTAAAATGGCGATAATGGTGTTCAATAAACTGCGAAACTGGACCTTTGCTCATATCCTTCTATTTATTTTTAATGATTTAACTGATTTGAAGGGCAAAAGTAATTTTTTTGGTTGGTTAGTGGCTCTTAAATATTCGGCTTTTTTGTGTTACTTGCATAGCATCTAAAGAATTAATTTTCAATAGTATCAATAATAAATAAATATTTCTTTTAATATTATATGGACCAATCCTATTTTAAAGAATACTATCAATTAGAACGCGTAAACTGGTGGTTTACAATAAGGAGGAAAATATTAGCAGAAAGGATAGGTAGTTTATTGAATCACCCTACTCAGTTACAATCACTCAATATAGGCGCAGCCACAGGAACTACTTCAGATATGTTAACCGAATTTGGAGAAGTGATGTCGGTAGAGTTTGATAAAGAATGTTGTGATTTTACAAAAACTTTTCTGACTACTCCAATCATCCAAGGTTCAATATTAGAACTTCCTTTTGAAAATGAATGCTACGATTTAGTAACTGCTTTTGATGTAATAGAGCATGTAGCAGACGATGTTACATCTATCGATGAAATGTATAGGGTTTGTAAACCTGGAGGGCATATTGTAATTACAGTACCCGCATACCAATTTTTATGGGGGCAGCATGATGAAATTAACCAACATTTTCGTAGGTATACTTTAACACAGTTATTGAATTTGTTACAACAAAAAAATGGAAAAGTGATTTATAAAACTTACTTCAATTCCATTCTTTTTATTCCTATTAGTATTTTTAGATTAGCAGCAAGAGGATGTAGAAAAATACTTGGTAAGAAAGAAAACGGAATAAATTCCGATCATGATATATTAGGAACTGATGGATTTTTTAATTCTATATTATCCGGTATTTTCAAGATTGATTATTATCTTCTTAAATGGGGATTTCGATTCCCGGCAGGCGTATCTATTCTAGTTTTTTTAAAAAAGAATTAAGCATTCATGCAGATAAACAAACAAAATATATTATTTAAGAAAATAACAATTGGACCAAAGACAGAAATTAGTTTAAGTCATTTTTTTTGGTTCTTTTTAACAATAATTGCTGTTTGTTCTGAAATGGCTAGAGGCCTTGGCAGTATTGATAATTACCTTGTTTTTAAAGGTGTATTTAATCATGTTGTTCAACAAAAATATTTATTTAGTTTTTACCCTTCAGAGTATGCATCTTATAATAACTACGGACCTGCTTTTTCATTAATCATTGCCCCTTTTGCAGTAATGCCGGTTTATCTAGGATGCTTTTTATGGGCAATTGCCAATGCCGCTACTTTATTCTATGCCATCAAATTACTACCAATAAATGAAAACCAAAAGATATTAATTTATTGGATTAGCTGCATTGAAATGATGACGTCAATTCATAATGTACAGTTCAATGCTATGTTTACCTCTTTTGTGATTTTTTCATTTGTATTTACACTAAGGGGAAAGGATTGGTTAGCAACACTTTTTATTGCACTAGGTATTCTTACTAAATTATATGGCGTTGGCGCATTAGCTTTTTTCTTTTTTTCAAAAAACAAGAAACAATTTATTTTAACATTCATAATGTGGATGGTTATTATTATTGTATTGCCAATGCTTTACTCTAGCTATGATTATATAGTTAAGAGTTACGAAGATTGGTACTATCAGATTATTCGTAGAAATGGTCAAAATATTGAAAATTCTAAGAATGCTGGCATGCAAGACATTTCTGTACCAGGTATGATTAGAAGGATTTTTAATTATTATGGGTCTATTGATTTTAAAATAATAGCACTTGCTGGCATTGCATTTATTGTTCCTTTGTTTAGAAAGCATAACCTCAGTTCCATTAAATTTCAATTGTATTACCTAGCAATTGTGCTAATTGCCGTGGTAATATTCAGCTCTGCAGCCGAAAGCCCTACTTTTGTAATTGCTGTTACCGGAGCCGCTATTTGGTTTGTTTTACAATCAACCCCTGTTACTACTAGTGTAAAAATAATGCTAGCACTCCTATTTTTATTAACCATATTATCACCTACCGATATTGTTCCAAAATATATACGAGATCATTACATATTGGCATATTCACTGAAAGCATTACCTTGTTTTTTAATTTGGTGTTGGCTAACAGTTAGTGCCTGGACAAATGATTTTAGAAACTACAACCATAATGAGTAAAACAGTAGCTTTTATTATTCCGGCTTGTAATGAGCAAGAAAATATTTCTGTACTAATTCACAAACTGAATCAAGTAATGGAGCCATTGGGCTATGCCTATACCCTAACATTTATTGATGATGGCAGTACCGATCAAACGCTTAATGTTCTCAAAGCTCAAAACGCTATTCAGCCGAATGTTTTTTATATTAGTTTTTCTAGAAATTTTGGGCACCAAAATGCATTAAAAGCAGGTTTAGATTCGGTTTCTGGCGATTGTGTAGTTATGATGGATGCAGACCTTCAACATCCTCCAGAGTTGGTTCCTGTATTGCTTCAGAAATGGGAAGAAGGATTTGATTTAGTTTATACCATCAGAAAAGAGGATGCTAAGATTCCTTTGGTAAAACGTAAAACTTCTAAACTTTTTTATGAAATAATCAATTATTTATCTGATATAGAATTAGAAGAAGGTGCAGCAGATTTTAGATTAATGGACAGAAAAGTAGTTGACGCATTTAAGCAAATTAAAGAGAGTGATCTTTTTTTAAGGGGCTTAGTAAAATGGATGGGGTTCAGCCAAACTGGTATTGAATACTATCCAGCTAAAAGAAATAGTGGGGAATCAAAATATACAATAAAAAAAATGGTGCGTTTTGCACTGCAGGGCATTACATCCTTTAGTACAAAACCACTTTATATGGCCTCCTATTTAGGCTTTATTTTTTCGTTGGTTGCCATTTTGTACATCCCTTATATCGTTTACAGTTATTATACAGGACATACAGTTTCGGGTTGGGCGTCTGTAATAGCAACCATTACATTTTTTGGAGGGCTACAACTAATGATTCTAGGAATTATTGGATTGTACTTAGGCAAACTTTTTGTACAAAGTAAAAACAGGCCAAATTATATTATTAAAGAAACAAATTTGCCTGGATGAAGCCAAAAGTATTATTGAGTTTTGATGTAGAGGAATTCGATATGCCTTTGGAATACCAATTTGCAATCAACCCAAGTCAACAAATGCAATTGGGGAAAGAAGGCTTAGATGCTATTATTCCTTTGCTAGAAGCACAAAACATTCCCACTACTTTATTTACCACCGCCAATTTTGCACAACATTATCCCGATGCCATTCGTGGTTTAGCAAGCAAACACGAAATTGCTTCTCATACATTGTTTCATTCTACATTTGAAAATGCACATCTGTTGCAATCAAAACAAATTTTAGAATCTATTAGCCAACAAACGGTAAAAGGATTACGGATGCCACGTATGCGGAAGGTAGATATGCAATCGGTTAAGGATGCTGGATATCAATATGATTCTTCTATTAATCCAACATGGCTTCCAGGGCGATACAATAATTTACATTTACCCAGAACCATTTATACCGAACAAGGAGTTACTAGAATTCCTGCATCTGTTTCCGCAAATTTGCGCATACCTTTGTTCTGGTTGAGTTTTAAGAACCTTCCATATACATTGTTTAAAAAATTAACCATTCAAGCGTTGGAAAAAGATGGCTATGTATGCCTTTATTTTCATCCTTGGGAGTTTATAAATATCAATGATTACGGATTGCCAGGTTTTACAAAAAAACTTTGTGGAACCCCACTCCTCAATAGGCTCAATCAATTAATTAACGACCTAAAAAAAAGTGGTTATGCATTTAGCACCATCGCTGATTTTTTGGAAGTAAGAAATGGCTGATAGTTGTAGACAAATCTTAAAATTAGTACCATGCAAAAAACAACTAATTTCTGGGAATGGATGATTGGATTTATTATTTTAATTCCTTTCTTTTATTTAGCAAGCATTTACAACAGTTTGCCAGAGATAGTGCCTATTCATTTTGATTTACACGGAACACCAAACGGATTTAGCGAAAGATCAACCCTAATTCTAACTACTAGTTTACTAGGATTAGTTGCAGCAGGTTGTTACTTGCTAATTAAAAATTTACCTAAAATTGATCCGAAAAAAACTGCCGGTCAATCGCCAGAACTATATAAAAAATTAGCTTGGGCACTCGTTATATTTATGAGTGCACTAAACTTAATTATTGTATTTTCTGCTGCTAATAAATCTGTTAATATTACCAAGCTCATGCTACCAATGATTGGTATGCTATTTTCGTTTTTGGGATATTATATGCGCGATATGAAGCCTAGTTATTTTGTGGGTATTCGCACACCATGGACATTGGAGAACGATGATAACTGGCGCGAAACGCACAAACTTGCTAGTAAAATTTGGGTGCCAGGTGGTGTAATTGTAACAGTTGCAACATTAGTACTGCCTGCAAATATTGCATTCATCTGTTTTATAACAACTATTGTAATTATTAGTATTATTCCAATTGGTTATTCTTATTTGTATTTTAAAAAACACCAACAATAATTTTTATGCAAAAAACATTCGTACTATTTGTGGGTTTAATGATGGTTCAGTTTGCCAATGCGCAAAGTATTGTTGGTGTATGGCAAGGGCTTATTCCAGTAGGGAAAAATAGCATTCGTTTTGTGATGCATGTTACCAATAACAATAACGAATACCAAACAGTATTTGATAGCCCAGACCAAAAAGGATTTGGTATTAAAGGAGGTAAAACCAGTTTTATAGCCGATAGTATTTTGGCCGATATTAAAATCATGAACGCTTTTTACCGAGGCAAATGGGATGGCAAAGACAGCATTGTAGGAAAGTTTGAGCAAGCTGCTTTTAAAACTTTGCTAAACATGAAACGATTAACTGCCGATGAAATTCCAGAACCACCTGCACCACTCGTTCGAACACAAACGCCCAAACAACCTTTTGGATATGCTTCTGAAGATGTAGAATACGATAACGCCGATAAATCGGTGCACTATGGTGCAACACTTACTAAACCAACTCAAGGAAAAGATTTTCCTACCGTTATAATTATTTCTGGTAGTGGCACACAAGACCGCGACGGAAATATGTTTGAACATAAAACTTATGCTGTTTTAGCCGACCTTTTAACCAAACAAGGCATTGCTGTTTTGCGTGTAGATGACCGTGGCATTGGCAAAAGTACTTTAGGTCCAAAACCACTAGAACTAACATCGGTGGAGTTTGCAGGAGATGTTAATAATAGCGTTCAGTATTTATTAAGTAGAAGTGATATCAATAAAAATAAAATTGGCTTAGTAGGTCATAGCGAAGGCGGAATGATAGCACCCATGGTAGCTGTAAAAAATAAACAAGTAGCATTTGTTGTTTTATTAGCAGGACCAGGACAATCAGGACAAGAAATTTGGAATTTTCAAATGCATCGCTCAGTAGAAAAAGGAAATCTAACTATCGATCAAAAGAAATTAGCAGATGACGCTATTAATAATATCAATGCTGCATTTGCAAAATCAACCGATTTAAAAATAATTCAAGACAGTATGCGTGCTGCATTTGCAGTTTGGAAGAAAAATGTAAGCGATAGTGTAGAACAATCTTTATTTATGCAAAGACCAGTTCCTACATTTTTAAAATTGGCACAACAATACCAATCTGGACTTTACTGGTTAAATTATTTTTTAAATTATCATCCTGCCGAAAATTTACTAAAACTAACCATCCCTGTTTTAGCCCTCAATGGTTCATTCGACATACAAGTGTCTAGCAAAGAGAATTTACCTGCTATTGAAGCAGCCTTAAAAAAAGGACAAAACAAAAATTACCAGGTAATAGAAATGCCTAATATGAATCACTTATTTCAAACCTGTATCTCTAAAGAAATTTCTTACGAATCTTTAGAAGAAAGTTTTTCACCAATTGCCGCAAATACAATTGGCAATTGGATTTTGCAGAAAGCAATAAAAAATTAATTATGAACAACACTTCAAGTCCAGTAGGTCTAGGTACAACATATATACATGCAGGTTCTGAACCAGATCCTTCTACAGGCGCCATCATGACGCCAATTTATCAAACATCAACATTTGTACAAGAAGCGCCTGGCGTAAATAAAGGATTTGAATATGCCCGTAGCCAAAACCCTACCCGAAAAGCATTAGAAGAAGCGTATGCACAAATAGAACATGGCAAGTTTGGGTTGGCGTTTAGTAGTGGTGTTGCGGCAACAGATGCGGTGATTAAATTATTATCACCCGGCGACCAAGTGATTGCTGCGAGTGATATGTATGGAGGCACTTATAGATTGTTTACCAAAATATTTGCCAAATATGGTATTGTATTTACGTATGTTGATACCACCGATATGGCAAATATTCAAAACGCCATTACACCAAACACGAAACTTATTTGGATTGAAACACCTACCAATCCATTAATGAATATTACAGATATTGCTGCAGTAGCAGTTATTGCAAAAGCAAGTGGTGCCCTACTTTGTGTAGACAATACTTTTGCTTCGCCTTATTTACAGAATCCATTAACACTTGGAGCCGATATAGTCATGCACTCCGCTACTAAATACTTGGGCGGCCATAGCGATTTAATTCAAGGATGTTTGATGATGAATGATGCCAAATTAAGAGAAGAATTATTCTTTATTCAAAAATCATGCGGTGCTGTTCCAGGACCAATGGATTGTTTTTTGGTATTACGTGGCATTAAAACCTTACACGTGCGTATGCAACGTCACTGCGAAAATGGCGAAAAGATTGCGCATTTTTTACGCAACCATCCAAAGGTTGAAAGGGTTTACTGGTGCGGGTTTGAAGACCACCACAATTATGCCATTGCTAAAAAACAAATGCGTGGATTTGGGGGAATGATGAGTTTTACGTTGAAAGACGATAGCATTGAAAATGCAACACGCGTTTTATCAAGTACAAAATTATTTTCATTGGCCGAAAGTTTAGGTGGTGTTGAATCGCTGATTAATCATCCCGCATCAATGACACATGCTTCTATTCCAAGAGCAGAAAGAATTAAAAATGGGTTATCAGATTCTTTAATTCGTTTAAGTGTAGGCATTGAAGATGCAGCAGATTTAATAGCTGATTTGAATCATGCAATTGGGTAAACAAATTGATATAAAACGAGCTGATGCAAAATAATAACCAGCAAAAGCTAATTAGTTTTTTTGAACAGAAAGTAGCCAAATACAATCAGCCGTCTTTTATTGCGGCCGACCCTGTATGCATTCCACATTTATTTAGCGTAAAACAAGACATTGAAATTGCCGGTTTTTTTGCCGCTGTATTTGCTTGGGGCGGACGCACTACTATCATCAACAAATCGAAAGAATTAATGCAGTTGATGGATATGGCGCCTTATGATTTTTGTTTGAACCACCAAGAATCGGATCTTAAAAAAATGCTGCATTTCAAGCACCGCACTTTCAATACCACCGACCTTTTATATTTTATTGCATTCTTACAATTCCATTATCAAAACAACAAAAGTTTAGAGAGCGCTTTCTTTCCAAAACAAGTATTGCAAGAAAGTTCTAATGAAATTGTAGCAACAGCCCTCAGTTATTTTCATAACTACTTTTTTTCTTTAGAAGACGCTCCAAACAGAACTAGAAAACATATTGCAACACCATATAAAAATTCTAGTTGCAAACGCTTAAATATGTATTTACGTTGGATGGTGCGCAAAGACAAAAATGGAGTTGATTTTGGTATATGGAAAAAAATATCCCCCGCACAACTCATTTGCCCCATTGATGTGCATGTTGCTCGTGTAGCCAAACGCTTTCAATTGCTCGACCGCAAACAAGTAGACTGGTCGGCAGCTGTTGAACTAACACAATACTTGCGTAACTTAGATCCAATAGATCCTGTGAAATACGATTTTGCCTTATTTGGTTTGGGCGTAATGGAAAAATACACATAAACCACAAACACCATGAGCAATTCCACCGAACTACAAAACATAGAAAAACTAAACCTCAACGAGTTGATTGCGCATATCAACCATTTAATAGCTAATGATTTTTCTAAATTGGTTTACTTATTGTATGCCGTAGATGTGTCTGAAAAAAAATTGAAAACCTTATTAGCCGAGCATCCTAATGAAGATGCAGGAAAAATCATAGCACACCTTATTCTTGAAAGACAAGAACAAAAAAGAAAATCACGCGAGCAATTTAAACAAGCCGAAGAAAATATTCCAGACGACGAAAAATGGTAACTTTACTATTTCATAAAATACTAATACATGTTCCTAGATTTTAATCAACTTAGCGCATCCGAAAAACAATCCTGGTTAAATAGTGCCATTGGCCCTAGACCTATTTGTTTTGCCAGTACTATGGATGCCAATGGTCGAGTAAATTTAGCGCCGTTTAGTTATTTTAATGTATTCTCTTCAAATCCGCCAATAGTTATTTTTTCTCCTTTAAAATCTGCTAACGAAAATCCTTTAAAACATACCCTACAAAACGTAATTGAACACCCTGAATGTGTGATTAATATTGTTGATTATTCAATGGTAGCGCAAGTGAGTTTAAGTAGTTGTGCGTATCCAAAAGCGATTGATGAATTTGCAAAAGCGGGCTTTACAAAAGCGGCAGCCACAATGGTTCAACCACCATTAGTGAAAGAAGCAAAAATCCAACTAGAATGTAAGGTAGTAGAAATAAAAAGTTTGGGCGATGGGCCTGGTTCAGGTCAATTAGTTATTGCAGAAGTATTGTGCATGCATGTAGCAGAAAGCGTTTTAGGCAATGATAAAACAATCAATCCAGCGCAATTAAACTTAGTAGCCCGATTGGGTGGCGATTGGTATTGCAAAGTAGATGCGTCTAATTTATTTGAAATAAACAAACCAAACAAACAACTCGGTATGGGGATCGATCAATTACCAGAAGGTATACGCAATAGCCAAATTTTAACAGGCAACCACTTAGGCTTGTTAGCCAATTACCACGAACTGCCTGCAGTTGACCCTACATTTAATGACGAGCGATTAAAAAATATTATCCAATACTATGGCATTAGCCCTACAGAAATGGAAAAAGAATTGCACCTATACGCGGCTGAATTATTAAATGACAATCGTATAGAAACTGCTTGGCAAATTTTAATTTCGTTAGAGAACGTTTAACTGAATTTACAAATCACCCAACTGAGGGCGCATTACAATATCTTCTACCACGGCTTGTGGCGATAATTGTGATGCTGCAAATACCATTTTAGCAATATCAGCTGCTTCCATAATTCGTTTAGGATCTATTTCAAACCCATCCCAACTAGCACTTAGCGTTGCACCTGGAGATACCGATGTTACTTTAATGCCGTGTGGTTTTAATTCTTCGCGCAAGTTTTTACTAAATCCTAATAATGCAAATTTTGTTATGCTATAAGATCCGCCATTGGCATAGGCATTTAAAGAAGCAATAGAACAAATATTAAAAATATGCCCGGTTTTTGCAGTAATCATTGTTGGCAACACTGCACGTGTTAAATGATACGCACTATACAAATTCACCGCCATTAAATCTTCTAAAATGCCATCGGCTTCATTATGAATACTACCCGGAACAAATTGTCCGGCATTATTTACCAAAATATCGGGTGCACCAAATTGTAAACACCAATTGCCAAACTCAATAGCTTCCTTTTTATTAGAAAGGTCTGCTGCTTTTGCTTTAACAGAAGCTTGCGGATACTCGGTTATTAATTCGGCAACCAAAGCATATAAATCCATTTCATTTCTACTACACACCAATAACTGAAAGCCTGCAGCAGCAAATTGTTGGGCAATGGCTTTTCCCATTCCTTTTGTAGCACCGGTAATAATTACATTCATAACGCAACTAGTTTGAAATGCAAAGGTCGAACATTTTGGCCAATCATATAAGTTCGTATTTTGCAGCCATGCAATACCGTCATTTATTTTTCGACCTCGACCATACACTTTGGGATTTTGAAACCAATTCCAAAGAAACTTTGAATGATTTATTCCATAATAACCTTCTTATAGACAGAGGCATAACGGATTTTGAAAGTTTTTTTGCCCATTACACCCACCACAATCATCGACTTTGGGATCGATACACCAAAGGTTTTATTAAACAAGATGAACTACGCTGGAAACGGATGTGGCTTGCTTTATTAGAGTTTAAAATAGCCGATGAGCCCTTGGCAAAAAAATTATCTGTACAGTTTTTAGACCTCCTTCCTAGTAAAAAAAGACTCTTTCCTTATACCATTGAAATATTAAACTACTTACAAAATAAAAATTACGTGCTCCACCTAATTACCAATGGATTTGAATCGGTGCAACACAATAAACTTCGAGAGAGTAATTTAACGAGTTATTTTAATCAAGTAATTACATCAGAAGCGAGTAATAGCCTAAAGCCGCATAAAGAAATATTCGATTACGCACTACTTAAAGCAGGCGCAAATTTGGCCGAAAGCATTATGATTGGCGATAACCAAGCAGCAGATATACAAGGTGGCATTAATGCAGGAATGGACACGATTTTTGTGAACCATTTAAAAATTATTCCTACAGTAAAAGCAACTTATACTATTGAGCACCTAAAAGAATTGGAAGGCATTTTTTAAATTACCAAGTAGCCAATACCGTTACACCGCCTTCTACCACTTGGTTTAAGGCGACTTCTATTTTTGCAGTAATTGGTAATAGTAAGTCAACACGGCTACCAAATTTAATGAAGCCGTATTCTTCGGTTTGTTTTACTTGCTGACCAACATGGGTATAATTACAAATGCGTTTGGCTAGTGCGCCAGCAATTTGTTTGTAGAGTAATTCTCCGTGCAAATTTTTTACCACCACACTCCAACGTTCGTTTTCGGTAGATGATTTTGGATGCCAAGCAACCAAGTATTTTCCTTTGTGGTATTGGTTATATACAATTTCTCCGTCTACAGGATTTCTATTCACGTGCACATTTGCAGGGCTCATAAATACACTCAGTTGAATGCGTTTGTCCTTGAAATATTCGCTATCAATCACTTCTTCAATAACCACTACTTTTCCATCTGCTGGACAAATAATTTGATTAGCATTAACGGTAAGCTCCCTATTTGGTATTCTAAAAAATGATACTAAAAATAAAAAGATACCTAGTGTTACAAAAAATACCACCAATGCACAGATAGGCATAGACACGCTTAAAAAAGAATAGGAGGCTAGGTTAATCAACCCAAAAATAAGTGCTGCAATACCAATCGTTTGGTATCCTTCTCTGTGAATAGTCATTTGAAAATAATTAGGTTGCAAATGTAATAGATGTTAAATACTTACAATCAATACTTGTGATTTATAAAAACAAATAAACAAAAACCCAAACAAAGGGTGTTGCTAATAATAATGAATCGAATCGGTCTAAAAACCCACCATGCCCTGGCATCATTTGCCCACTATCTTTCACACCAGCCATTCTTTTGAGTTTGCTTTCGAACAAATCGCCTACTGTACCTATAATAGAACTCAATGCTGCCACAAAAATCAAGGGTTTAAAAGGCAATCCAAACCAAAAATTTCCCCCATAACCAACAATTAAAACCGATAATACAACCCCGGTTACTGTGCCTTCCCAGGTTTTTTTGGGAGATACTTTCGATAAAGGCGTTTTGCCAAAAATAGTACCTGCTAAATAAGCCATGGTATCATTAATCCAAATAGATACAATTAAAACTACAGGCAATATCCAACCAATGGCAGGATTAAATCCTTCCAAAGCAATACCACGTAAAGCCAGCATTAAAGACCAACTCAAAGAAATATATAGTAAGCCGCCCAAAAG
>JAPLEL010000243.1 GCA_026391415.1 Bacteroidota bacterium | reverse complement strand
TCAATAGGCTTTAAAGTTGCTTGGTCAACTACTTTACCGGTAACAGCAGCATTCTGTGCCTGTACCTGAAAAACGAATAAGCATAGTGCTAAGGGTAATAGCAATACACTAAGAAAGCGGTTTTTAATTTGCTTCATATAGGATATAATTTTTAAGAACACGAAAGTATCCGCCCAATATTAACATCCTGTTACTTTGATGTTAAGGAAATAAAAATAAAATGTAAAGGGAATGTTAAAGAGAATTGATTCATTTGTACGTTTAACATTACAACACCTAAGAATTGCTAGTTAAAAAGCTAGTCTATTAATAATAATTAATTGTTACCTTTAAGAAAATCATACAAAATGGCAAATCTAAAAAAAACAAAAGAACCGGTAATTTTAAAAAAACAGAAATATCCAGAAATTCAATTGGCTCTAGAAAATGCAATGCTTTCTTTTAAAGATATACTTGGAGAAAAAAAATATCAAAATAGAATTAGCAAAGCAGTTAAAGTATTAATGCACGGATTAAATAAGTTAAAAACAACAAAACCTGCTGCAAAGAAAGTAGTGGCCTCAAAAGCACCAATAAAAATTATTACCCCAAAAAAGGCTTCAGAAGAAAAAAAAGTTAAAGTTGTGGCTGCAAAAAAGGTAGCCATTAAGAAAGCGATAAAAAAATAAATAAACTATTAATAAAAATAGGCTGTATCAAATAAATGATACAGCCTATTTTTATTTTCACTATTATATTAATACGCTTTTAAATAAAATTCATAAAGCCTTTAATAAATTTATCCTTTAAAATGCAATCCCTAATTAGTACCCAGGATTTTGATACATCAATACTGGATCTAATTTATATTCATTAAAAGGTATTGGAAAGAAATAATCTTTTGTTGTACAATTTGATAAAGGAGAATTATCGTAATTAGCTTGATTCTTTGCCTTGAAATAAGCTACTAATTCTGTTGCATTAAAAAATCTGGTTAAATCATGCCAACGATGGTGTTCAAATGCAAGCTCTACCCTTCTTTCATGTAAAATTGCCAATTTTAAAGTTGGATAATTTAAAACATAATTAGCATTTAAAAGGCATAGCTAGGCATTGCAGCTCTTGCACGAACCATATCTAAATACTTAATTGCATTCACATTATCAGCTAAACCTAAATAAGCTTCTGATAAATTTAATATTACATCGGCATATCTAATTAAAATCCAATCATTGCCACCATAACCCAATGTACTTGCAGTTGCACTTGCATCTCTAAACTTGGTAATATAATATCCAGAAACAGCAGGTGCATATTTTACTGAAAACGCTAAACGAGGGTCTGTAACTTCAAATTCATTCAATAAATCTTTTGTTAATAATCCACCAGCACCTTGAGAAACAAATAGAGAATTAATAGTTTCCCCTTTTGCTTGATTACTTCTTGCTAATGATGAAGAATAAGTTGCATCGCCTTGCTTGTAAACTATTTGAAAAATAATCTCCGCATTTGTAGATTTTTTAGTTACATCAAATACATCTGCAAAAGGTATATCAGACAAATTCGTAAAGGTTTTTTGATTAAAACATGCTAACAAATAATTTTTTGCATTTGTAAAATTATCTGTTGCCGTAGTTCCACCAATAGAAGTTGCCATTGTTAAATACACTTGTCCTAAAACAGCATTAATTGCTTGTAAAGAAACGCGACCTTTTGTTGCTGCTGGTTGAACAATGGGTAATCCACCATTTAAAGCATCTTTTAAATCTGCAATAATTTGCGCATAGACAACTTCTCTTTTTGCTCTAAAAGTCAATGCAGTAGCTTTTTCTGTTGAAGTGAGTCTTTCTGTTACCAACGGCACATCACCAAACTCTCTCACTAAATTAAAATACATATACGCTCTAATAAACTTCATTTCAGCTATATATTGTGTTTTAGTTAAGCTACTTGCAAATGGTATTTTATCAATTACAGATAAAATAATATTAGCCCTAGAAATAGGTGCATACAATGCAGTCCAATGACTTTGTAAATAGCTATTACTTGCTACTAAAGAAAATGCTGTAAATTGAAATGGCTCTCCATTGTTTGACTGATTATCTGTTGTATTTACATCATCTGCTCTATCATCGGTCCATAATTGTGCGCCTTCTCCAACACAGTTAGAACTTCTTAGTGCTTGATAAACACCATAAACACCCGTGGCAATATCCGTTTCTGTTTGATATCCATTATCAACCGAAACACCATTTGGATTTGTTTGGTCTAAAAAAGTTTTGCTGCAACTGCTAATACTTACTATCAGAACAATTGCTATTATTGGTAAAAATATATTACGCATAAAATTATTTTTATAAATAGAATGTTATTAAAACTGAATTTTGATTCCTGTATTAAATGAACGTGCTAATGGATACTTGCCATAATCAACACCTGGTGTAAGGTTGTTTCCATTATTGAAATCTACTTCTGGATTATACCCTAAGTATTTAGTAATTGTAAATGCATTATCAATAGAGGTGTACCATCTAACACCTGTGATACCTAGTTTTTTTAGAGATACTAAAGAGGTAAGATTGATACCAAAACTAATATTTGTACATCTAAAAAATGAACCGTCTTGCAAATAGTAGTCAGATAATCTAGTGCTATTACTCTGAGAACCTCCACGTGAAGCCCTGTACTCAATACCATTACCTGGTTTTGCTGCACTACGATATCGTTGGTCAATTACTGCATATTGGTTTCCAGAACCTTCCATATTCCTTATATAATAATCTTGACCATCA
Organism: Bacteroidota bacterium; assembly: GCA_026391415.1. Classification (GTDB taxonomy): domain Bacteria; phylum Bacteroidota; class Bacteroidia; order Chitinophagales; family Chitinophagaceae; genus Sediminibacterium. The sequence goes on along the minus strand of JAPLEL010000243.1, from coordinate 11,654 downwards.
ATAATTTTACTTCCTTGAGAACCATTAAATGATGCACTAATATCAAATATTATATAATTAGCGTTAAAGCCAAAACCAAAAGTGTATTTAGGAAAAGCTGAGCCAATTACCTCTTTGTCAGCATCTGTAATTAAGCCATCTCCATTTGTATCTTTAAAATATAAATCACCTGGATTTAAAGGAGTAGTAGCATAAGTTGATATTGGGAAACTAAGTAATTTATATCCTGTTGGAAATTTGTTTCCATTGGCTTTATAAATAGCTAGATCTGCATTCACATTAGCCATATCAGATTGCTGAACCATGCCTGCAACTTTCAAACCATAAAAAGAACCAACAGGGCTTCCTTCTCTTGTTACGTGTGTGATATAACTTCTTTCTGCACCATTAATTTGAATTTCACTTGCACCACCCAAACTAACTACATTATTTTTATTGGCAGTGATATTACCACTCACATTAAAATTAAAATCTTTTGAACGAATCACTTTAAGGTCTAATTGTAAATCAAAACCATTGTTCTGAATATTTGAGTTTCTTAAATTGGTTAAAATTGAAGTTGCGCCAGATAAAGCAGAAATACTTTGATTGTATAATAGATTAAACGATTTACTTCTATAATAATTTAAAATCACAGATAATCTGTTATCAAGCATACTAGCATCTAATCCAAAATTATATTGTGCTGTTGACTCCCAACCTAGTTTTGCATCAGTAATACCGCCAGCCCATGTTGCGTTGTATACAGTACTTCCAACTACCTGACCACCAGATCCGGTTAATCCTTGCTCATACCTGTAATTACCAATATTATTATTTCCTGTTAAGCCCCAACTAGCTCTAAGTTTCAACACAGAATTTGATCCTAACAATTCTTTATAAAATGATTCGTTTGAAACGGTCCATCCTGCAGAAACTGAACCAAATTGTCCCCAACGATTTTCAGGACCAAAACGTGAAGACGCATCTAAACGAATTGAACCAGTTAAAAAATAACGGCTATTATAACTATACACTGCTCTTCCTAAATATGATAACAATGTAGTTGATGATTTACCAGATCCACCAACTTTATAAAAATCACCCAAAACTGAACCACCACTAGTGATTTCTGGAATTAAATCATTGGTATAATTTTTTGCACCAACTGCAACTATATCGGTATTGGTTTCTTGTGCACTATACCCAACTAATCCATCAATACGATGTTTACCAAGTTGTTTTTTATAGTTCAAAGTAAACTCTCCTAAAATATCTTGAGAAATTAAATTTTGCGCAGATGAATTTGCTGCTAATATAGACTGCGATGAACCTGGAGGATTAATACCATTACTTAAACTAGTTGGATAATAGTACTCGTATTTTTCATTATACGTTTCACCACCAACATTAAATTTTGCAGATAAATCTTTGCTAATTTGATACGTTGCATTGGCATTGTATGTTGCTCTAGTTCCTTTACGAGTAATATTTACACGCTGAGCCAATGCTAAAGGATTTTCAATCCCTTGAAATGAATAAGAAAATCCATCTGTTTGTGCACCTGCTCCTTTATCGGCAAGTATTAAACTACCATCTGTATTAAATGCTGGAAAAATAGGCATATAAACTAACGCTCCCAAAATTGGTCCTTGGTTAAAACGACCTTCTTGAACTTCTCTGTTAGCATTATTAGTAATAAAAATGCTTGAAGAAACTTTCATTTTTTTCGAAACCTCAGCGTCTATATTGGCCCTTAAATTTATTCTTCTTTGGTAAGTACTATTTAAAATACCTGGTTGATCTAAATATCCACCACTAATTAAATATTTTGTTGATTCATTACCGCCTGAGAAAGATAAATTATGTCTTTGAACTAAGGAAGTTTGGTATAAAACATCTTGCCAATCAGTATTGTATTTTGGTTGGATTTTTGTTTGAGTTGGAAAATCATACAAATCCTTTAAAATACAAACAGAACAACCTGTAGCAGTTTGTCCTGCTTTTACAATACGCGTTGCATTATCGTCGGAGAAAAAACTATCATTCCATGTAATTCCTTTTGAAATTAAAATGTCTTTGTAATTATTATTTCTACCATCCACAAACAAATCTGCAAACTGAGTAGCATCCAACATTTTAACTTTATTGGCTAATTGTTGACTGCTTAGTTGATAATCGTATGTGAAAGTACCTTTACCAGCCTTACCTCTTTTAGTGGTAATTAAAACAACCCCTGCAGAAGCTCTAGAACCATAAATAGCTGCAGATGCTGCATCTTTTAATATTTCTACTGATTCAATATCTTCGGGATTAATAAAAATATCATTACCAGAAGTGGCAGGATTATATCCATTTGTTGCATTTCCACCATTACCTTGGCCTTGACTTATATTACCACCAATAGCATATCCATCAATTACATACAATGGTTCAGAACTTGCATTAATTGAACCAATACCACGAACCCTAATTTTAGCACCAGAATATGGAGCACCGCTTACTTGCGAAACTTGAACACCCGCAACTTTACCAACTAAAGCTTGACTAAGTGTTGAAGAAGAAAGATTCAGTTCAGATGCTTTAACACTAGAAATAGACCCTGTTAAATCTGATTTACGTAAACGTTGATAACCAATTGTTACTTCTTCTAATTGCTTAACATCTTCTTTAAGCTTAATTATTAATGTGGTAGTATTTGCAGCAATTTCTACCGACAAATAACCAACAGATGAAATTACCAAAATTGCATTTTCATTTACTTCTAAACTAAAATAACCTTTGGCATCAGTAACAATTCCTTTTTTTGCATTTTTCACGGCCACACTCACTCCAACTAAAGGACGATTATTTTCATCTGTTACAGATCCTGAAACTTTAATAGAACCTGAAACTATTGGGTTGTAAATTGTTGCATTTACAAAGTTTGATTTTGTTGAAAAAATACAAACTGCTAAAAAAATACAAAGCGCTTGTGCAAATACACTTAACTTTTTTGTTAAGTTACACAGTAGTTTTTTTTGTTGCATAAAGATGTTAAATTTTGGTTTATTAGGATTTTATATGACCTACTTAATTAAAAGCTTGTTTACATTATTCACTCGAGAAGACGTTACCGCAACTCCAGCATTTAATGAATTATTTAAAAACGCAAATCCTTCTAATTCATCATTGCGTTCATTTATATCAATTACATTAATAACAGATTCTTTGCCGGAGGAAATTGATTTTTCTAAATCAACATAAGTAAATCGCCACTTTCTACCTTCTATTTGATTTTGAATAAGCACCAATACCCCTTTGTCTGCTATCCAAAAAAGATTCTGTACCCAAGGAGAACAACTGAATTTTTTATACAAGACACCTTTTGCAGAAGTCCTTTTGGCGGTTTTTAATATTGAAGGATCGTATAATCTAACTTCATTCAATTTATTGCCATAATCGGCAGTTGCAACAAACCATTTATTGTTGTATTGCACATATTCAGGTCTAGTACCTTGAATGCAGGTATCATCATCAATTGTATTCAATAAATTACCATCTAATTTACCACTGCGTTGTAAACCTTTCCAGTCAATACAATAAATCACTGCTTTCCAATTTGTTCCCTCTTTATTTAATCTAATACTATTGCCAATAAAAACAGGTAATGACTGGTGATAGGCAATTCCTGTAGGATGATTTATAACATCTGAATCATTCAGCGTTAATTTCATTTCTTTATTTAGATATACCAAACTGTCACCCTTCATTTTGTATTCTCTAATCATACCAACCTCTCTATCTCCATATAAAAAAATTCTATCTTTTTGAATGGATACGCCTTGGCAAGCACCAAGTGAATCAATGGTTTGTGAACGCACAATTTTCATACTTTCAATAACTTTGAAAGAAGTGAAAAAAGAAAAAATTCCTACTAATATAAAAACAACGGTCTTCATTATTAAGGATCTATTGGTTCGTTAGGATTAATATGCAAAGCTTCTATTAAAGGATAAAACTCTAATGCAGTTTCTGATAAACGATTTCCATTTTTATACGGTGCCAAATTCAGCTCTTTCATACATCTTGGAATCATATTAGCAATCATAAAACTCTGCCCCTTAGTGGTACACGTTATAGCTGCTTTGTTAAAAGGCATACCATATCTAAAAATCATTCTAACAGTATTCCTCATATTAGTTGTAGTATGTCTTGCATGAGGATCAATTATAATGGCACTAGCTGGAATTCCTAGTTTTTCAATTAAATATTTTTTTTGTTCTGTTGCTTCACAAAAAGGTGTTTTATATGGATGAACTTTGCCGCCAGAACTAACAATAAAAGGTGCAAGTCCTTGTTTATAAAGTATTGCAGCAAGTCTACAACGCAATCTGCCTTCTGCACTTAAAGCAAGTTTTGGATCATCTGGTCCGGCGCCAGGAATGAGTATAACAGAGTATTTATAATTATTCCAATTGATGTTTTTAATTTTATCAACTGCTAATTTATTTTCGCCCTTTTCCATTGGCTCAAAATCAGCAGCTTGTTCTCTTTGATTAACATCTAAAAAAAGCAAGGCAGCATTAAGTTTTGCTGCAAAGAATAATTTGTTGGCTGAATTTTCTAACAATAAAACTGACGCAGAATTATACAAAAAACCAATATAATTAGCTGTATATTTTGTAGGATTTGCAGGATCCTTAGTATTAAAACTAATCGAATCAATTAAAGGATAATTTGGTTTATCTCCACCACCATAAACACTTACACAATAATTAATTCCTCTAGCATCTTGTTCCCAAGCTTTTCGTAGCAATTCTTTGGTAGAGAGATTTTGGAAAAGCACATAACAACCCGATGGAATTAAATGATTTTGAACCAATTTTCCTAAGGCATTGTTAGGTTGATAAAGCGCTAAAAGTCTATCTCCTATTAATTTTATATCAGTTTCCGAAAAAATAAAATTATTCAACAAGCAAGTTCCGTTTCTACCACAATTAATTAAAGAACTACCTAAAGAATCGGCATATCTTTTTGTTATTTGAGATAAAGTCAAATCGTTTTCAAGTAGCATTTTTACATCCGGAAGCTCAGAAAACAATGTTAGTAGATAATAGTTTTTTGACTGGATAAACTTATTGCCATTTATTAATTTATAATTAGCACTTGGTATATTTATTTGAGCATATGAAGAACTAATAGAGCTCATTAATATTAAAATGAAAACTATTAATAATTTTTGTTTGGTATATATTAGCATTGCAAATAGATATTTGATGCAAAAGGAACTTTTTTTATTCTTAATTATTTACCATTCTTAATAGGTAATATTAAAATAGCAATTGAATAACATTTTGGTAACATTATGTTTACTAAAAATTAATTTTAAGTATGTTGTTGCTAATGAAATAGTTAATCTTAAAATTATAAAGGGATTTAGATTATTTAATAACCTTAACTTAACCCTAAGTTCATATTTGCATCATTAATAGATAGTCACTTTGGAAAACCTTAGTGAATGAAATATTGCGTAGTTATATTCTTTGTTTTATTTAGCCCCTTAGTAAAGGCGCAAATCAATTCAAATCCTCCTAATATTTTTATTATTACAACAGATGGGTTTAGGTGGCAAGAAGTATTTAAAGGAGCCGATTACAAAATAATAAGCGATACTAATTACGTAAGTGACACATCCCTTATGATTGATCAGTTTTGGAGTGATGACTTATTAGAAAGAAAAAAGAAATTGATGCCATTTTTTTGGAATGTTATAGCCAAAAAAGGAACATTGGTTGGCAATCGTACATATGGAAACAATGTTAATGTAGCTAACCTATTTAAAATATCTTACCCAGGATATAACGAAATACTAACAGGTTTTGCTGATAGACAATTTATTCCAAATCTTACAGTAAGAAACAAAAATTCAAATATTCTTGAATACTTGAATAATTGCAATGAGTATGCAGGAAAAGTCGCTGCATTCAGTTCATGGAATGTAATGCCGTATATACTTGACGAAAAGCACAATAGCTTTCCAGTAAATAGTGGCTATGAAATGCTTGACGAAAGGAATGATTCTACCAATATGCTTATTAATACAGTACAAATTGGTGTAGAACAAAAAACACATACCCGCTACGACTTATTAACTTATGCAAGTGCAAAAAATTATATTGAACAAAAACATCCGAAAGTGCTTTTTTTAGGGCTTGGAGAAACAGATGAATTTGCACATAAAGGACAATACGATCAATACTTACAAAAAGCAAAACAGGTAGACCAAATTATTGCAGAACTATGGTATTACGTTCAAACAGATCCATTTTACAAAGGGAATACCACATTTATAATTACTACCGATCATGGCAGAGGTAGTAAAACTTCTAAATGGAGTCAGCATGGATTTTGGGTAAAAGGGTCTGGAGAAACTTGGATGGCAATGATAGGCCCGGGAATAGCAGCTGAAGGTGAAAGAAAAACTAAGGGTGAATTGTATTTAAAACAAATAGCTTCTACTATAGCACTTTTAGCAGACGAAGATTTTCATGCAGGAGACCATCCAGTTGCAGCACCAATTCCTTTAACTAAGGAAGCTACAGCAACGCCTATTACCCCTATTCCTATAAATGTCAAACCAACAACCATCAATATAAATAACAAATAAAAATGCCAGAATTCATTTTAAAATATGTTTCTGAGTATGGTTATCTAGCCATTTTTTTGGTAGTCTTAATACAAGAACTAGGAATGCCAGGACCACCAAATGAAATGATTCTTTTATATTTTGGCTGGTTGATAAAACAAACTGGATTGTCTTACCCAATTGTTATTTTGCTTGTAACTATTGCTGATATTATTGGATCGTACACCATATACATATTATTTTATTATGGATCAGAATGGCTAGCTACCATTAAACCAAAATGGATAAAACTTCCCAATAAAAAAATCGAATCTTTAAAAACTAGTATAGCAGCACATAATGGCAGGAATATTTTTGTAGCTAAATTAACCCCCTTTGTAAGAAGCTATATCCCTGTTGTTGCGGGGATGCTAAACATTGAACCAGTATTTTATAGGCGTATTATTGTTATCACAGCTATCATTTGGACAGGAGGATGGGTTACTGCAGGGTGGCTACTAAATTTTAAATTTTAGCCCTGCAATAGGTAATATTATACCAATTAAAACAAATATATCTTATCTTTAATATAATATTAATTGTAATTACTTTATTATTTAAAGGACTGACTGCAAAATTGAGGCTACAAACGTTTTATGAATACTTCCAACGATTCTCTAGAAGAGAGATTAAATAACTCACTAAAATTAGTTACAGAACAAAATAAACGGTTAATTAATTTTTCTTATATCGTTTCGCATAATCTTCGTTCACATACCAGTAATATCAAAACAATTATTGATTTATTACAAGTAACAAATGACCAAACAGAACGCTTAGAATTACTAACACATCTAAAAACTGTATCTGATTCTTTAGATAATACTTTACATAATTTAAACGAAGTAGTAGCAATACAAACAGTAAAGGTCTTAAATATTGAGACTATCAATGTTTTCAATTATATTGAAAAAGAAATAGCTGTATTAAGTAAAGAAATTGAATTAAAAAAAGCATCGATTATTAACAAAGTATCAAACGATGTTTTAATCAATTATAATCCAGCTTATTTTGAAAGTATTATTTTTAATTTTTTATCCAATGCTATAAAATATAGTTCTAGCGAAAGACAACCCGTAATAATACTTGAAATCGAATTCATTCAAAACCGAACTGTATTAAGTATTTCAGACAATGGGCTAGGAATAGATTTAGAAAAAAATGCCGATAAATTATTTGGCTTAAATAAAACCTTTCATGGTAATAAAGATGCTAAGGGTATTGGATTATTCATTAGTAAAAATCAAATTGAAGCCATGGATGGAAAAATTGAAGTAGAAAGTACATTGAATATAGGAACCACTTTTAAAATTCATTTATAATGAACACCATCCAAACTGTTTGTGTAATAGATGATGATACTATCTTTTTATATTTGATTAAAAAAATAATTGAAAAATCGGGGGTTTCTAATGCTACCGTTTTGCATGAAAACCCAATTAATGCTTTAGAATCTTTAAAAAAAATAATTTTAGAACAGGGAGCATTTCCAGAAATAATTTTACTAGACATTAACATGCATCATATTGATGGATGGGAGTTTTTAGATACCCTATTGCCTTATGTAATTTTAGCAGGCACAAAAACATCTATATATATTGCCAGTTCTTCAATTGCAGCCAAAGACAAATTAAAAGCCAAAACCTATCCAGCCATTAAAGGCTATTTAGTAAAACCAATAAAAAGCGAAAAAATATTAGAAATCACAAATGAATTTCAACTATTTAATAACTAGACTGTCCGCCTAAATATTTAGCCTTTTTACTAGCTTTAATAGCTTTTGTATCGCCAGCAGCAATTTTTTCGGCCCCAATATTTCGGCCATTTGTAGGACATCCGCTAGCATTACTTCCTCTAAAAAGAAAGCAGCCACTTATTAGGCAACTACAGCAAAGAATAAAGAGTATTTTTTTCATTGGTGCAGTGTTTAGTGAATAGTGATTTCTGCATTTAAAATTATGGGATAAAGTTTAAATGCAGAAAATCAAATGCAAATAGATTATAATCCAAAATTTGAGGGTGAATAATAAATTATATAAAAAAGGCCCACATTGCTGTGGACCCATTTTAAAGCTGTGGAGAGTATCGGGGTCGAACCGACGACCTCTTGCATGCCATGCAAGCGCTCTAGCCAACTGAGCTAACCCCCCAACGAGTTGCAAATGTAAGTGTTGAAAATTACTACTCCCAAATTTCCTCCTTCCCTTCAAGCCATAACTTAACAGCTGCGGTAGTAACAGATTTAGGACGTTCTAGCGGCAAACTCAATGCCCTATCCCAGCAAAGACTTGCTAGTACACCAAGTGCCCTACTAACGGCAAATAAAACAGTATAGAATTCGTATTCAACTAAACCATAGTGAACGAGTAATGCACCACTATGTGCATCTACATTTGGCCATGGATTTTTAACCTTGCCTAATGATTGTAAAATTGGTGGAACGGTTTCGTAGATATTCCAAACGGTTTTAACCATAGGATCATCTGCCATATGCTTTTTACCAAATTCCATTTGCGCAGTAAAGCGTGGATCAGTTTTACGAAGCACTGCATGACCATATCCTGGAACAACTTTACCTGCAGCTAGTGTTTGTTGCACATACTCGGCAATTTGTTCTTTAGATGGTTCTTGTGTTCCTAATGATGCTTGCATTTCATAAATCCACTTAATCACTTCTTGGTTAGCCAATCCGTGTAAAGGACCCGCTAATCCATTCATTCCTGCTGCATAACTTAAAAAAGGATCACTCAATGCAGACCCAACTAAATGTGTGGTATGTGCAGATACGTTTCCACCTTCGTGGTCGGCATGAATGGTCATGTACAAACGCATCAATTCTTTAAAGCTTTGGTCTTCAAAACCCATCATATGGGCCAAGTTTCCACCCCAATCCAATAAACCGTTGGGTTGAATATGTTCGTTATTCCTATATTTTCTGCGATAGATATAGGCAGCAATTCTTGGTAAGCGTGCAATTAAATCCATTGCATCGTCGTACACAAAACTCCAATAATCTTTTTTATTTAATCCTTTAGAATACTCTTTTGCAAAATTACTTTCTGTTTGCAAAGCCATTACGCCTGTAACAAACATGGTCATTGGATGCGCGCTAATTGGCAATGCATCGATGGTTGCAAAAACATAATTGGGTACATGACTCCTACGTTGCCATAGGCTGGTAATTAATTCTGTATCTTCTTTGGTAGGTAATTCACCTACTAACATTAAATAGAATAAGCCTTCTGGTAAAGGTTCGTCTCCTCCGGGTGCTTTGGGTAATGATACTTGTAATTCTGGTATGGTATATCCGCGAAAACGAATTCCTTCTTGTGAGTCTAACAAACTGGTTTCAGTTACTAAACCTGTAATGCCTCGCATTCCCTGATAAGCCTGCGCGAGTGTTACTTCACCAATCTTTCTATTTCCGTACTCTTTCAGCAAATCTTTAATTTCTTTGCTTGCTAGTTCTGCTTTTTGTCTGAACCGTTCTTTAATAACTTCCATTAGGTCTGAGATTTATGAAACAAGCCTTATTAAAGGCCGTTAAAGGTAATCAAACTTGCCTTGCTTAACAAATGATTTAGCAATTAAGCGATATTTAATTAGTGGGTTTATTTAGGCGCTTTTCTATATAAAATAACCGTTACAATTAAAAAAATGGCATTGGGTATCCATGCCGCTAACAAGGGATTAAGATTTCCCTTGGTTGAAAATATGGTGGAAAACTGATTAATCACTATAAATAATGCGGCAATCACAAAGCCTACTGCTAAGTGTACGCCACTTCCTCCTCTAACCCTTTTTCCTGCTACAATAGCTCCAATTAATGTGAGTAATATTACGGTTACACAAGTGGCATCTCGTCTATATCGCTCAATTTTTAATTCATTTAATCCCTCCGATCCGCGCATTTCTTCGAGCTTAATAAACCGATTCAATTCTGGTGTAGTCAGCTTATCCTTGGTGTATTTATCTCTATTTAAATCCATTGGTTTAAAACTAAAATTCATGTGCCGATTAGAATCTAAACGCATGGTTTCTTTAATGCCATCTAATTTTCTATCAATGAGGCCTGTGAGCTTCCATTTTTTGGTGCTATCCCAAAGTATTTCGTCTGAACGTAGGTTCTGAACTATGGTATTTCCTTTTAGCTTATACATAAAAAAAGGACCGCCTCTTTTTAACAAAGTATCGTAGTTAAAAATGCCCGCATACGTAAAGGAATCAATGCGCAAATAAATATTGTTATTCTTTTGTAGCAGGGCATTGTAAGATGAATTGGCATCAATATACTTGGCTTCAAAACCGCCTCTTATTTGCTCGGCTTTAGGAACAATATATTGATTAGAAAACCATAGCAAAATAGCTAGCATTATTCCTCCAATCCAATAAGAACGTAGCCATCTAGCATAACTTGTGCCGCTAGCAAGTATGGCAATAATTTCACTTTGTCCGGCCATTTTTGAAGTGAAAAATATCACGCCAATAAACACAAATAAAGGAAACAACAAAGCTATAATATGGGGAATAAAACCAGCATAATACTGCGTAACAATTCTTGTAAATCCTAAATTAGATTTTACAAAATCATCGGTCTTTTCACTCACATCCACTACCACCGCAATAACGGCAAAAAGGAATATGGCAAAGAAAAACGTGGTTAAGAATTTCTTAAGTATGTACCAGTCTATTTTTTTCATGTGTTACCTAACAAAGATAAAGGCCATTTCATTATAAACGCTGTTGTAAAATAGGTAGCATTTGCTGTTTAAAAGCCGTAAAAGTATTTTGTAGAATGTGTTTGCGTGCCTCTCCCACTAACCACAAATAAAAACTTAGGTTATGAATGCTGGCTAGTTGTAAACCTAAAATTTCACCAGCAACAAAAAGATGGCGCATATAGGCTTTAGAATAGTATTGACTTGGTTCTGATGGCAATTGTATATCAATTGACGAAAAATCTTTCTCCCATTTTTTATTGCGAATATTAATAACGCCTTGTGTAGTA
>JAPLEL010000054.1:4813-11097 GCA_026391415.1 Bacteroidota bacterium | reverse complement strand
GCGCCAAAATTAAATTTAAAAGGCACTTTTTTGCCGTTATTAATCATAAACTCAACGCCCGCAAGACCACATACATTGGCAATTTCATGTGGATCGCTCACTGTTGCAACCGTTCCATGAACCACAGCCAAACGTGCAAATTCACTAGGAATTAACATGCTACTTTCTATATGCACATGGCTATCAATAAAGCCAGGTAGAATATAATTTCCTATAATGGATTCAGTAATAGGTAGAATGGAATGAATCTTTCCATTAACCACTTCAATTGTTGCTGGATAGATTTTTTTTTGCCAAATATCTACCAGATTTCCACTGATACTAAAAGTTTGCTGATTCATGCGTTTTAGGTACTTCATTTGAAGGTATCAATTATAATGTTAAGCCGTTTATAATTTCTTTTTTTTAAGCGCCAATTGGTTCGTAATTTAAACGTCCAATTCTAATCAAATGAAAAAAATAAATTTTCTAGTTCTTGCTATTGGTATTTTCTTTTTTAGCGGATTTGCACAAAAGAAAGCAAGTAAATTAACTACCAGTATTGTTTCTACAGCATCAACAGCCGATTCAATACTTTTTTCAAAAATAAAATATCGCTCCATTGGGCCTTATAGAGGTGGAAGATCTGGTGCCGCAACAGGTAGCTATAAAAACAAAATGAATTTTTATTTTGGGAGTACAGGCGGTGGTGTATGGAAAACAACTGATGGTGGTAGTAATTGGAAAAATATTTCTGATAAATATTTTGGTGGAACAATAGGCTCAGTGGCCGTTGCGCCGAGTGATGAGTCTGTAATATATGTGGGAGAAGGAGAGAGTACCATGCGTGGTAATGTTGCAGAAGGGCTTGGCGGTATTTGGCGTTCAGACGATGGTGGACGTACATGGAAAAATTTAGGTTTAAAAGAAGGCCGACACATTACCCGCATTATTATTCATCCAAAAGATCCAAATACAGTTTGGGTGGGCGTGATGGGACATTTGTTTGGGCCAAATGAAGAACGTGGTGTTTATAAAACAACCGATGGCGGAAAAACTTGGAAAAAAACTTTGTATACAAATGTGCAAACAGGTTGTTCTGATTTGATTATGGAGCCAGGAAATCCGAGTGTTTTTTATGCGGGTATGTGGCGCGTGATTCGCACACCTTATAGTATGGAAAGTGGTGGCGAAGGATCTGGCATGTACAAATCAATTGATGGTGGCGAAACCTGGAAAAATATTACCGCTAATAAAGGCTTACCAAAAGGTGTTTGGGGAATAGTAGGGATGGCTGTTGCGCCATCTAACACAGATAAAGTTTTTGCATTGGTAGAAAATGCGGCGGGTGGTTTGTTTGTAAGTAATGATGCAGGCGAAACCTGGACACTTAGTTGTGGCGACAATGATATTCGCCAAAGAGCTTGGTATTATTCGAAGGTATATGTAGATCCTAAAAATGAAAATTTAGTGTATTGTCCGAATGTTGAATTTATGCGAAGCCGCGATGGTGGAAAAACTTTTGCAAGTGTAAGCACACCACATGGAGACCACCACGATCTTTGGATAGATCCCGAAGATGGCAATAGAATGATTGTAGCCGATGATGGCGGCGCTCAAATTAGTTATGATGGCGCAAATAATTGGAGCAGTTTATCTAACCAACCTACCGCTCAAATTTATCGTGTATCAACCGATAATGCTTTCCCATATCATATTTTGGGCGCACAACAAGACAACTCAACTATTCGAATTAAAAGCAGAACAACAGGTGCGGGTATTACCGATAAAGACTGGGAAACGACTGCAGGTGCCGAGAGTGGATATGTTATAGCAGATCCATTAAATCCTGATGTGGTATACGGCGGAAATTATGGCGGATACTTATCGAGATTAGACCATAAAACTGGCGAAAATCGCGCAATCAATGTTTGGCCTGATAACCCAATGGGCGCTGGTGCCGATGTGTTGAAGTATCGTTTTCAATGGAATTTTCCTTTCTTTTTTTCGCCCCATAATCCCAAGCGATTGTATGCAGGCGGTAACCATTTATTTGTTACAGAAAACCAAGGACAAAGTTGGGAAACAATTAGCCCCGATTTAACTACTAATGATAAATCGAAACAAGTTTCAAGCGGTGGTCCTATAACAAAAGACAATACTTCTGTAGAATATTATTGTACCATTTTTACAGGAACAGAATCTGCACTAGAAAAAGATTTATTATGGATAGGGTCAGATGATGGACTATTAAATATGAGTAAGGATGGCGGAAAAAATTGGGAAAACGTAACACCCACTGCCGCAGGAAAATGGATGATGTGGAATTGTATTGAAACAGATCCATTTAAAAAAGGTACCGCCTATGTGGTAGGTACTAAATATAAATTAGACGATTTTACTCCCTATATTTTTAAAACAGATGACTACGGAAAAACTTGGCAAACAATTACCAATGGCATTGATAATATGCATTTCAGTAGAGCCCTTCGTGCCGATCACAAACGTCCAGGATTGTTATATGCGGGCACAGAATACGGCATGTATATAAGTTATGACTATGGCGCTAACTGGAACAAATTTCAGTTGAATATGCCAATGGTGCCTATTACAGATATGACCATTAAAGAAAATGATTTAATTGTTGCCACACAAGGCCGTGCGTTTTGGGTATTAGACGATTTGAGCCTATTGCAACAAAAATCTGAAAATAATTTTAATGAAAAATTACACGTGTTTGCAGTTAACGATGCTTATAGAACAGAAGGTGGTGGAAGAAGACAAAGAGCTAATAATACTGGTTTGCAAAATATGGGAGAAAACCCATTAAGCGGCGTGATTTTTAACTACTATTTAAAAGGCGCAACAGATTCTTCGGCAGTGTCTGTTAGTATTTATGACAAGCAAAATAAATTGATTAAAACCTTTGGTAAAAAAGCAAAAGATCCAGCAGATAAACTTGAATTTAGCGATGGATTAAATCAATTTGTTTGGGATATGAATTATCCTGCAGGAGAAAAATCAGAGGGAATGATTTTATGGAACGGAGGCGTAGGTACCGTTAAAGCAGCACCAGGAAAATACACTGCTACATTTAAATTCGAAAAAGATTCGGCTACTATTTCATTTATTATAAAAGCCAATCCAAATTATGCCATGACTGAAGCCGATTACGATGCACAAGTGGCATTTTTATTAGACATCAGTAACAAGTTTGGAGACGTTCAAAAAGGGGTTAAAAAAATTCGTTCTGTTAAAACACAAATCACAGACTTTATTGCAAAACAAGATACTGCGGGTATGAAAGACCTCAAACAATTGGCAGACAGTATTGCCAAACAACTTACTACTATTGAAGAGGCTTTGTATCAAACAAAATCAAAAAGTTTTCAAGACGTATTGAATTTCCCCATTCGTTTGAACGATAAACTGGCAGGGCTTTATGGAGTAGCAGCTAGTGGTCAAAATCCACCAACTAAACAAGCGCGCGAAACACTAGCCGACTTGGGTGGCCAAGCAGATATTCAATTAGCGAAACTGAAAAAAATTATGGATAATGAAGTGGTTGCTTTTAACCAACTGATTAATAAAAAGCAATTGCCAATTATTGGGGTGAAATAAAAAATGAATGGGGCAATTAATCTTCCATTAAATCGGGCCTTCTTTCTTTGGTGCGTTGAATGGATTGTTCGTAACGCCATTCAGCCACCAATTTTGGGTCGCCCTGTGTGAGAATCTCAGGCACTTTGCTGCCCCTAAAATCGGCAGGGCGCGTATATACAGGCGGCGCCAATAGGTTGTCTTGAAATGAGTCGAAAAGGGCTGAGGTTTCGTCGTTTAAAACACCAGGTATTAATCTACCTATTGCATCAACTACAACTGCGGCTGCCAATTCGCCTCCGCTTAGTACATAATCTCCAATAGAGATTTCTTGGGTAATATATTGTTGACGAATGCGCTCGTCAATGCCCTTGTAGTGACCACAAATAATGAGTAAATTTTCTGATAACGATAATTGATTGGCGGTTTGTTGGTTAAACCTAGGCCCGTCTGGCGTCATGTAAATAATGGCGTCGTATTTTCTGCTGGATTGTAATTCATCAATGGCATTGGCCAAAGGTTCGGGCATCATCACCATACCAGCACCGCCACCAAATTGGTAGTCGTCTACTTGCATGTGTTTGTTAATAGCCCATTTGCGCAGGTTATGACACTCAACGGTTAGCAAACCCTTCTCCTGTGCACGTTTCATGATGCTATGGGCAAAAGGGCTGTCTAATAATTCGGGAACGACCGTAATGATGTCTATATGCAGCATAAAATGTTATTAAAATTCGTTCAAATCAATATTCGAAATTTGAAAAATTGATTAACTCATAAATCCTTCAATATCTCGACGGTCTCTTTTAGTAGGCCTACCTGTTTTACTCAACCTTTTTCCTGTTTGAAAAGAGGGTGCAGTAAATTTAACAACATCTAAATCTTCGGGCGGAGTAATGTCTTCATAATTTAAAATTGCTTCAGGAAAACCGGTTCTCTTTTCTAATAAACCCGTTACTTTTATCACCCATTTTCTGGCTTCTGTTTTTACTTCATACACATCGCCAAGGTTGACTGTTTTGGAGGCTTTTAAATTATTCCCCAAACATTTTACCTTGCCTTTGTCGCAAGCATCGCCAGCCTGGCTGCGGGTTTTAAACAAACGGATGGCCCACAAATATTTATCGATGCGTAATTTTTCTTTTTGATCCAAGATGCAATAATTAAATGATTACTTTTTTCCCTCAGCATAATACTGGTGGAAATAAGGAATGGTTTCTATCCCTTTGTAAAAATTAAAAATATCAAACTTTTCATTTGGGCTATGTAGGTTATCGCTGTCTAAACCAAATCCCATAAACACAATTTTTAATCCCAATTCTTTTTCAAACAAAGCACAAATTGGAATGCTTCCACCACCACGCACTGGAATAGGTTCTTTGCCAAAAGTAGTAGTAATGGCTTTCGATGCAGCTTGATAAGCATCAGAATCAATTGGTGTAATATAAGGTTCGCCACCATGGTGTTCGGATGCTTTCACTGTTACGCCAGCCGGAGCCATTGTTTTAAAATAGTTTAATATTTTTTCGGTGATTTTTACGGAAGATTGATTGGGTACTAATCTGCAAGAAATTTTTGCAAATGCCTTACTTGGTAAAACTGTTTTAGCACCTTCTCCTTGGTATCCACCCCAAATGCCATTCACTTCTAGGGTTGGTCTAATACCCGTGCGTTCATTGGTGGTATAGCCTTTTTCGCCCCATAAACTACTTACACCAAGGTCTGCTTTGTATTCGCTTTCATCAAAAGGCGCTTTGGCCATTTTAGCCCTTTCTTCGGTAGTTGATTCAATAATATCATCGTAGAATCCAGGAATAGTAATATGGTTGTTTTCATCGTGACAAGCGGCTATCATTTTAGCCAACATCGTAATTGGATTTGCAACGGCACCACCGTAAACACCACTGTGTAAATCACGATTAGGTCCTGTAACTTCTACTTCAATATAACTCAATCCACGAACGCCAATATCAATCGAAGGGTTTTCCATGCTTAGCATAGATGTATCACTAATTAAAATAACATCTGCTTTTAAAAGTGCTTTATTGGCAATAACAAAATTGGCTAAATTAGGGCTGCCTACTTCTTCTTCTCCTTCAATAATAAATTTCACATTTGCAGGAAGGCTATTGGTTTTAGTCATTGTTTCCAATGCTTTCACATGCATGTAAAATTGTCCTTTGTCGTCGCAAGAGCCACGTGCAAATATTTTTCCATCAATAATGGTAGGATCAAAAGGGCCACTCTTCCAAAGTTCAATTGGGTCGGCAGGTTGCACATCGTAATGTCCGTACACTAAAATAGTTGGCTTTAGTGGATCAATTATTTTTTCGCCATAAACAATAGGATGGCCTGGTGTTTCATATATGGTAACAGTGTCAGCACCCGCTTCTAACAAACGATGTTTTACAGCAGCAGCACAATCAATCATGTCTTGGTTGTGCTCTGTTTTGGCACTCACACTTGGTATGCGCAGCAATTCTAATAGTTCTTCTAAAAAACGTTGTTTGTGCGTTTCTTGGTAGTCTTTCCAAACTTGCATAGGAATTCTATTTAGGTAAAAATGAATGGTAAAATTAAGCAGTTATGTGTTAACTAAGCCAATTGGTGCTTTTTATTAGAGATGGTATTTTCAAGCGTCCAGTCTAGTCTTTTTCTCAAAGGTAATTCTCGAACGGCACAATCGGTTTTGGTGCAAATACTAC
>JAPLEL010000054.1:0-4773 GCA_026391415.1 Bacteroidota bacterium | reverse complement strand
CTTGTCTTTAATTATGGCAGCCAATGCATCAATTTCATGGTGTGCTTGGTGAACGTTTAAATACCAAGGCACAGTAAAATGACAATCAATATGCAATAAGCTACCATATTTAATTACACGCAAATTGTGAAGGTCAACCCAGTTTTGTTGCCTATTGTTATTAAGTTCTCCAATAAAGCGATTGAGTAATTCTATATCGGCTTCATCCATAATTCCAGCAAGGGAACTCCTAATAATTTTATAGCCATTGTAGATAATAATAAATCCCATAAACAAAGCAATCACTTTGTCGAGCCAATAGAGTTTTGTAAGAAGCATTAAACCCAATCCTACAATAATAGCCAATGTTGAATAAGTATCAATATGTAAATGTTTACCACTAGCAATTAACGCAAGGGAATTATTTTTTTTACCCATCTTAATACAAATAGATCCGGCAATATAATTTACCAAGCCAGTTAGTGCAATTAAAATTAAACCCGTGTTTAAACTTTGTATATTACTATGTTTAATGAAGTTTGAAATGGTTTCATAAATAATTATAATGCCTGCTGCAACAATCAACCCGCCTTCAATAGCCGCAGAAACAAATTCGGCTTTGCCGTGCCCATAAGGATGTTCAAAATCTCTTGGCTTTGCTGCTATATATAAACTGTAGAGCCCAATAAAACCGGCAAGTACATTAACAATACTTTCAAGTGCATCTGTTAAAATAGCCAAAGAATGCGTAAAATAATAGGCAGAAATTTTCACAATAAAAAGCACCACACTCAGTAGCGTGATCCATCGTTGTAAGCGAAAATTTTGTATAGATGTTTGCAGAATAAAAATTTTATTTAAAAAATTTAAAACAACTCAACGCTATAATCAATGGCACAATGTTTAACAAGCATGGCAGAGATTCCGCAATAAGTTTCATGAGATAAGGCAACTGCTCTTTTAAATTTATCTAAATCCTCACTTGAAACATCTGCTTTATAAATCATGTGGATGCCTGTAAAAACCATTGGATGTGTTGTTGTTTGATTGGCTTCTGCAAAAACTTCAAGTGTAGAATAAGCTACTTTCATTTTCTTTAAAATATCCACCACATCAATACCGCTGCAACCGCATAAAGATGCTAGTAATAATTTTTTAGGGCTCATGCCACTATCCATACTGCCACCTTCAACAGTGGTGTCTGTTCTAACTGTATGGCCATTGTCTGAAACGGCATCAAAAGCAAGCGCATCAACCCATTTAGCGGTTATAGTCACTATTCTAAAATTTAAATAGATTCAAATCTTTTTTCAATAAAACGCCAGTTCACAACATTCCACCAATTGTTAATATAATCAGGACGTTTGTTTTGATATTTTAAATAGTAAGCATGTTCCCAAACATCCAAACCTAATAATGGATTTCCTTTTAGTTCACTAATATCCATTAAAGGATTGTCTTGATTAGGGGTAGATCCAATCACTATTTTTTTATCGGCATTAATAACAAGCCAAGCCCAGCCACTTCCAAATCTATTTTTACCAGCATCAGTAAACTGTGTTTTAAATGCATCGAAAGAACCAAAACTTTGGTTGATGGCATCAGCTAATTTGCCTTCTGGTTTTGCACCAACTGCAGGGCCCATACACTGCCAGAACAATTCGTGGTTATAATGCCCGCCACCGTTGTTGCGCATTTTTGCAGAGTACTTAGAAATATTGTGTAATAGGTCTTCTATTTTTCCATTAACTGTATCGAATTTTTCAGCAGCACAAGCATCTGCCAAATTAGTAGCATAAGCTTTTGCGTGTTTGCCATAATGAATTTCCATTGTTAGGGTATCAATAATAGGCTCTAGCGCTTTTGTTTCATAAGGCAAAGGTTGTTGCACAAAAGGATTGGCTGCAAATCCTTTAAAACTATTAGCCAATGAAGGCAATACTGTTAAAGAAATACCAGTTGCAATGGCGGCTTTACCACTATTAGTAATAAATTTTCTCCGGCTTGTATGATTGTTTAGCATAATTATAAGTTTTATAATTCGTCTTTTGTTTTTTTAAATTTAGTAATAAAAACCTGTAATTGTTTAAAAGATCTATAATAGTATTCTTGGTTAAACAGTTGCGAATCACGCATGGCTTTATAGGTTAAGAAAACGCCTATTGGAATGAGTAAAAAAGTAGACAACCACATTCCCATCAATGGACTAGTTGCATTTGATTTTACAAACTTTTCTCCAAACGTATTAAACAAGTGAAATACTACAAAGAAAATGATGGCAAAAACCAGTGGTGTTCCTAATCCACCTTTACGAATAATAGAACCTAATGGCGCCCCAATTAAAAATAAAACCAAACATGCAAAAGAGAGGGTGAATTTTCTATGCCATTCTATTTCGTGCAAACGCAGATTGGTATTCCTTGTGGCATAATCATTAGCCAATATATTTACGTTGCTGCTAATACTACTAATTTGTGCATTGGCTCTATCATACACTAGTGTTTGTAAACTATCTGGTATGATTTTACTAAAGCTCTTTGTTTTTTTAATGGCCGATTTTTTTACAGTAATCCATCCAGTGTCTGCAAATTTTGTAAAACTTAAATAAGGATTCACTTCTAAAATTGCACGTTTCAAATAAAATGAATCAAGCTTGCTAATGGAATCAATTGCAATATTTAACTGACGAACACTTAACATTTTTGGATCGTAAAAAGAACTGTCGCCAGATTTATTCATTTGAAAACTTTTCAAATCAAATACTTTTTTATACGATTTAAATCCCATCCTAATAAATTCTGTATTACCTGTGCCACGGTTGCCACGCTCTTGGTAACGCCAGCCATTCTTTAAAATAAATTCTAAAAATTGTTGGTTATTGCTAATACGCATAATACCACTTTCGGCCATAATCATATGATCTTGTAAGCCGCCGTTTTTTTCAAATATTACTACGTTATGAATAATGCTATCATTTTTTTCTTTGCTTCCTAATTTAATCACATAGCCATCAATTTTATCGTAGAATACACCTTCTTTAATATCTAGCGCAGGTTTAGAAACAATGATATTATATTTTAGCGCAGAGAGTTTTAATTGCGTTACTGGAATAATATTATTGGCAAACAAAAAAGCCAATCCACTAACAAAAAAAGCAATCACTAATAAAGGACGCATAAAACGTAAGAGTGGAATACCTGCAGCTTTAATAGCTACTAATTCAAAACTCTCACCCAAATTTCCAAAAGTCATAATGGATGAAAACAATAAAGCAAGTGGCAATGCAGTAGGTACCCAAAATAAGGTAACCAAACCCACTAATTTTAAAACAGTTAAAATATCAAGTCCTTTTCCAACCAAATCATCAATGTACAACCAAAAAAACTGCATGGTGAGTACAAACAATGAAATGGCAAATGCGCCAATAAAAGGCCCAATAAAGGAACGAATAATAAGGATATCTAATTTTTTTATCACTTTATACTAGGCTTAAAATTACTAGATGCGCAACGCAAAAGTAAGGCTTTCATGAAAGGAACAGGCATTGGCATTCTTTGTACAAAAAATCCCACTAAATGAGTGGGATTTTTTGGTAGCTACATTTTTAAAAATTGTAGCCTATACTTTTAAAGTCAATGTATTAGGCGCCTAAACGGTGAAATAGTTCTTTCACTTGGTATTCCCATAACTGGCTTTGGTCTTTAATTTCATTTTTTTCTGCAAAATCTTTAATCACCAAAATGGTTTGATTTGAGATTTCGGTTTTTTCAATTTTAAATTCGAAGTATTCATTTTTTTCGGTGTGTAACCAATGAAAACGAATAAACTTATCTACTACTTTGTCTAATATTTCGGCTTTATCAGGAACCCCGCCGCTCCAAGAGAAACTGTATACATTTTCCCATTCGTCTACTTTATCTGCAAACCACTCTTGTAAACCAGCAGGAGTTGATAAAAAATCATATAATATACCAGGGGAACATCTAACCGGAAATTCAAGTGTAAAAAGTTGCTTCTTGCTCATTATTCTTATTTTGCTACAATAACTCGTAGGCTTGCAATAATATTAAATAATCCATAGCCCCCAAATGTTTTTTTGCATAGGAATCGAATAAATGAGTATAATAACAGAAATCAATCCCTATATTATTCTTAAATAGCTGAAAATCAATAATTTAAGAAGTAATATTATTTTTCAACATTATAAAAACTTTATCAAATTCAATTGGCTATTTGCTGATTTACAGGTATTTATAATTTTTTTTTCGAAACAATTAAAAAAAGTAAAGAATATTTTATTGCCAAAAACCTATATTAATGCAAATTTCTCAAAAGCAGTTAAACCATATAAGCACCTATATTTGCAATTCTTTAAAAGTGAACTTAATTGTTTGCTTTTTTTTGAATGATTTGAAAGCAGCGAACTATGTTTAATTCTTTAAGTGAAAAACTCGAATCGGCCTTTAAGAACCTAAAAGGCGAAGCCAGAATCAACGACTTAAATATTGCCAATACGGTAAAAGATATCCGACGTGCATTGATTGATGCCGATGTGAACTTTAAAATAGCCAAAGAATTTACCGATCGAGTAAAGGAAAAAGCGGTAGGAGAAAAAGTAATTAATGCTATTAGTCCTGGCCAGTTAATGGTTAAGATTGTTAAAGACGAATTGACTGAATTAATGGGTGGTACAGAAGCCCAATTTTCAATAACCGGAAATCCTGCAATCATACTAGTAGCAGGCTTACAAGGTAGTGGTAAAACAACTTTCACCGGAAAATTAGCCAATTATTT
>JAPLEL010000234.1 GCA_026391415.1 Bacteroidota bacterium | reverse complement strand
GCAAAAATTGCATTAGCAGTAGAAGATTCTTCTAGTGCTTGAGGAAAACCATATTTACCTTGGTAGAAAGGCACAACACCCGGAGTTGTTTGCCCTAAGAAGGTGAAAGCAGATCCTGTATTACCCAATTGAAAGGTTTGAGTAGAGGCAAATGTTTGTGTTCCAAGTGTTAACCATTTTGAAACCTTTGCATCTAAATTAGCTCTTAACTGATAACGTTTAGTACCTGTATTTTGCATAACACCATTATTATTCATATATCCAATGGATAATAAATAATTGATTTTATCTGATCCACCATTAATAGAGATGTTATGATTTGCTAATGCTTGATTATCAAAAACGGCATCAGCCCAATCTGTATTTGGATAGGCAATATTATTTGGAACACCTAATGCATTTAGTTGATTTGGAATTTTTGAAGCAGAATCCCAAGCATTGATTGTTGCCGCACCAAAGATTGGGGTTTGACCAACGTTTACCGATCCTTCATTAATCATACGCATATGCGTTGCATAATTTGAATTATAGCTTGGTAAATTAATAGGATTGGTACTTGAAAAAATTCCATTATAGGTAACAGTAGTTTTGTTCTTCTGACCTTTTTTTGTAGTAATTAATATAACACCATTACCAGCCAAACTACCATATATAGACGCTGAAGCAGCATCTTTTAATACTGAAATAGATTCTACATCAACTGGATTCACAGCATCCATGCTACCAATAATACCATCTACAATAATTAGCGGCGAATTACTGCTAAGCGTTCCAGTACCACGAATTAAGATACTTGCTCCGTCGGAACCCGGTTGACCCGATCCTTGACGAGCATAAACACCGGCACTCAATCCAGAAAGAGAGGATGATAAATTTGTAGTTGGTCGATTTTCTAATTGTTTTGATGAAATGGTGGCTACAGAACCAGTCATATTAACTTTTTTCTGTGTAGCATAACCTACAACGACAATATCACCTAAATCAGATGATTTGCCTTTAAGGACTATAGCCATTGTACTACTATTTCCCACAACAGATTCCTGATTTTCATGATTCACAGAAGTAAAAACCAAAGTTGCACCAGTTGGAGCTTCAATAACGAAACGACCGGTTTCATCTGTTTTGGTACCATTTGTTTTATTCTTAATAGAAATTGAAACATCTGGAATGGCTTTTCCATTCTCATCATTAACTGTACCAGATAGTTTTTTTGTTTGAGCCAATAAAATCATTGGCATACATAAAACCATCAAGGCAAATGTCATTTTTTTAATTAGACAAAACTTCCAATGTTTGGAGAGCAATCGCATAGGACAATCGTTTTAGGTGAAGTAAAAGTTGATTATTTAAAGCTAGATAGGTATCCAACTAAAAAATCTACTTTACAAATTTCTATTTTGTTTAACAAAAGGAAGGGTGAGCATTGTAAATATTAAGGGGGATTATTATAAAGAATAGCCCTTTTTTGTTCTAAAACGTTAGTTATGTATAGAATTTAAAAGAATCACCCTAAGTATTTAAGATAATACCCCATGGTGGTATATATTTAGGATGAACAAATAGTTAATTTTAAACCTATTAGTTTCGGTATAAAAAAAGCCATTATTAGCATGACAATTCTACGATCTTTTATAGTATCTGCTATATTCATGCTTTTTACTATCTGTTCTACAGGACAAATAATAGAATTCAATCATATAACTAACGAAAATGGGTTATCGAGTAATTCGGTATTAGCTATTAGTCAAGACGCACTTGGTTTCATTTGGTTAGGCACACCTAATGGTTTAAACAGGTATGATGGTACCAATATCAAAACATATAGCATCAATAATAATAAGAATTTCCCTCCCAATATTTACTCATTATATACAGATAGCAATAAAGAACTATGGGTAGGTTCACACGAAGGATTAAAAAAATACTTAGCAGCAGCTGATCTTTTTATTCCAATAAAAATTCCTGGGATTCAAACAGAAGCAGTTACGTACTTATATGAAGATCAAAAAAAGAACTTATGGATTGGTACATCGAATGGATTGTTTGTTTTAGACATCACTAGAGACACCAGTAAAATACAATCCTTTTATAGTTCAGATAATTCCATAACTATTGCTGCTAATTATATAAAATCGATATACGAAGACCATAATGGAACCATTTGGATAGGAACAATTAATGGACTAACACAACTACAGCAACGAAATGGCAAATGGCTGTTTCAAAACTTTCGGCACAATCCTAGCGATCAATCAAGCTTAAGTTCTAGTTATATCACATCAATTGTTGAAGACGGAATGCAAGGACTATGGATTGGCACACTTAAAAATGGAGTTAATAGATTGGCTTTAAATAACGGTCAAATCAAAAGATTTCTATTTCAAAATAATAGTCCAATAGGAATAGTCAATAACAATATAAGACAAGTTGTATTAGGTCAAGAGGGCAAAATATGGGTAGGCACACAAGAAGGTATCAGTATTATTGACCCTACCAACTTTGCAATACAATCATATCAACACGATCCAAGAAATAAAAAAAGTCTAAATCAAAATTCAGTTTATAGTATTTATCAAGACGCTCAAAAGTCTATGTGGATTGGCACCTATTTTGGCGGAGCTAATGTTAGTTATTCTGCCAATACAAAGTTTAACCTTATACAAAATAATGAAGGTAAAATAGGTTTGAGTAATAATGTAATTAGTGGTATTGCAGAAGATAATAAGGCAAATTTATGGATAGGAACAGAAGGTGGTGGGTTAAATAAAATTGATGCACAAACAAAACAATTAACTGTTTATAAAAATAGCATTAACAATGCAAATAGTTTAAGTTCTAATTTAATTAAATCAGTTTATAAAGATAGAGATGACCAAATTTGGGTAGGTACCGCACAAGGTGGAGGTTTAAATCTCTTTGATTCTAAAACAAGTACATTCAAAAGAATGCTATTTGAAGAAAATTATGAAAAGAACGAGTTTTCAACACACAACGAAATTCTATCCATTTTTGAAGATTCAAAAAATAGATTTTGGTTAGGCAGAACCCAAGGAATTGAATTATTTATTAGAGATAAAACAAATTTAATTCCTATAAAAATTAACCCTTTAATAGGTAAAGACAGAGAATCCTTAAACGCTAAACTTAAAGTAGCAAGGGTCTTTCAAGAAGATAACAAAGGAAGATTGTGGATAGGAACAAATTATGGATTATACCTAATAGATGGAAATTATGTTAGAAATGTTTTTAAAAGAGATGCAGTAAACTGTATTGCAAAAGACCTTAATGGCAATTTATGGTTCGGCCTAAATGGCGGATTAGGATTTTACAATCAGCAAAATGGCAATTATAATCACAATAACAATATTATAATAATAGACAAAAAGATATTAGGAATTATTGCTGACAAGTTTGGTAATTTATGGCTGAGTACAGACAAAGGATTAATTAAATTTAATCCATCAAATAATACTTGTCAAATATATAAAACAAGTGATGGCATTGCAGCAAATGAATTTAACTACAACGCCTATTTTCAAAATAGTAAAGGTGAAATTTATTTTGGAGGATATAATGGTATAACCAATTTCATTCCTGAACAAATTGAAACCAATAGCACTATATCAAAATTGGTATTTACAGGATTAAAAGTAAATAATTCAAAAGTTGAAATATTAGATAGTTATGGTTTACTTGAAAAAAACATCAACCAAACCTCTGAAATAAAATTCAAATACAATCAAAATATATTCTCTTTAGATTTTGCCTTATTAAACTTTATTAAAAGCAACAAAAACAAATACAAATACAAGTTAATAGGTTTTGAAAAAGAATGGATAGAAACCAATAACACAACCATTTCATATGGCAATCTACCTTATGGCAGTTACAGGTTAATTGTTATAGGATCGAACAATGACGGCATTTGGAGTGAACCTTTGGAAATGAGCATTCGAATGTTACCGCCATTTTGGTTAACCTGGTGGGCTTATACATTTTATGGAGTCATTATATTAATGCTACTGTTTGTAATTCATCGTTTTTTCTTTTTTAGAGCAATGCTTGTAAAAGAAGAGGAATTACACCAAGTGAAAATGAATTTTTTTACCAATGTATCGCATGAAATATTAACGCATTTAACGTTAATCATGACGCCAATTGAAAAGGTTATTGAAAGTAAACAACTAGATGATTCAAATACACAAAAAATAAGTTTAGTAAAATCAAATACCACTCAATTAT
>JAPLEL010000144.1:575-10286 GCA_026391415.1 Bacteroidota bacterium | reverse complement strand
ATCACCATAAAAAGTAACGCTCATATCGCCATTAACAACACTATTTATTATTCCTTTTGTATCATTTAGTGAGAGTAGCACTTCCGCTTTACCTTGTTTAACACCTTTATCACTAAAACCCGAGAAATCATTAGCAAGAAGATCATCATTAAATTTAACGCCACGGTCTTTATCTAAGATTGATAAATTCCAAGAACTTTCCATCTCTTTTAATCTTGATTCCAGATCTGTTTTATTCACTGTGCTTGATGTTGTAGCAGTTTCAGATTTAGTAGCAGGACTTGTACAAGCAATTAATGATGCTGATACAAGAAAACATAATAATATTTTTTTCATACGTGTTGTTTTAGAAATAGAGTATAATCCATTTCAATGATTAAATAAAAGTCTGAAGAATGATAGTGATTACAAGAATTGTAAATAGAGCTTTTGCGTTAGAATTGCAGAAGATTGGGTGATTTACTTACCTAAAGTAAGTAAATTATTAGACATAAATAAGCTGGGGTATAAAATAGTTTATTTAGATTATATGGGAAGAGTTTAAAAAGATGTAGTACTTCTGGAAGCTAGAAAATAACTAATTTGAGGCATGAGTCAATTTTGGACTGAGAATTTCTCCAAAATGTTTGCCAGTTAATTCGGAATAGATAGTAGTTGCATCAATTTCAAGTTCTTTTGACCAAGCAATTGAATAACCATTTGAATAAACCCTTGCAAATTGATTTTTATCTTGAAGTACTTTGAAAATTCCCTTTTGAACCAAATCTTTTAATTGAATAGTGCCAGTTACGCCATCATCAAATTTGATGCTAACGATATAATCTGACAGGTATTTAACTTCTTGAACTTTCATACCCAAATTTACAAAGAAAAACAGACAAATACGGATGAGCGTATAAATACACATTAACAAGGGCTAAATCAACCCAATACCATATACGAACATGGCTGCTACCAAGGCAAGGCTGTAAATTAGTAACGAACTTAAAATCAAGATTGCAATAAGTTTATTTTACATTTTTAGAAAGAAAGGCCATCGCAGCATTATGACCGGCGATACCACTAACGCCGCCGCCTCGACGAGCTCCAGCACCTGCAAGATAAATATGCGGATCATCGGTTTCTGCTCCCCAAATTTGGTGACTGCTACTTTCAGCATCAAGGAAAGGGAAATCCAAGTCACGATGAAATATATTTCCACGCGGCAAGGAAATTTCCTGCTCAAGATCGAGCGGTGATTTCACTTCAATTGCTAATGAACCATTACTACATGGAGCCAGCACGGATTCAATAGGATCAAGCAAGTATTGATTCAAACTAGCGATGGCACGCTCTTTGGCTAAAGCCTTTGCGGCATCTGGATCAGCATCAAAAAGTTTTGCGGGTGTATGCAAACCAAAAAGCGTTAGGGTATGAAAACCTTTTTCATTCAACGCATCGGATAAAATAGATGGATCAGAAAGTGTATGACAGTATATCTCCAAAGGCAGAAGCGGCGGCATTTCTCCATTAAGCGCAGTAGCGTAAGCAAGTTCCAACTGTGAGTAGCTTTGATTCACATGGAATGTACCTGCAAATGCGAGCCTTGTATCTATATTTGACTTAAGGCGAGGCAGACGAGTTAATAGCATATTAATTTTCAGCTGTGCACCCTCCAAAGATTCCGGAACAGTGCTCCCACGTAATTTCGCTAAATGCTGTGGAGCGGCTGCAAAAAGCAGATCCTTGGCAGTGTATATTTCGCCAGATTCCGTTTCAATTCGAACACCCATCGTTCCACTTTCAAGTGCTGTCACTTTGGATTGTAGTTTTATTTCTACGCCCCATGAAATTGCAATGCGATGAAGCTCGTTCACCAACGCACCCATACCACCCTGTGGCACGCGCCACTTTCCATTGCCGTTACCAATTAAGTGATATAAAAAACATCGATTGGCCTGCATATGATTAGCCGACGCAAATGTTCCGATTAATGCATCGGTTAAAACCACCCCTTGGACTAAATCATCGCTGAATTGGTTGCGAATAACTTCACCAATTGGAACTTCCATCAGGTTGCGCCATACTTCCTGCAGTCCCATTTCGGATTTAAGATCCTCTGCAGTTTTGAGCGGTTGCAACATGGTAGGTGCCATACGTTTCGCTAGCAAAGCAATATCACTATAAAATTCACACCAAGCTTTCCCTTCCTTATCCGATCCTGTAAGTTGACGAAAGCTGTTTGCGGTTGCCTCATCCCAGTCCGATGAAATGAATAGTCCATCATTTTTTCCACCTCGCTCATAAGGAGTATAAGAAGCAATGGAGCGATCAATGGTTGTAAAGTTAATACCTAAGTCAGCCACAATTTGATCTGGCAACAGTGATACTAAATAGGAATATCTTGAAAGACGCGCATCATATTCGGGAAAAGTTTTTACGCTTGCGGTAGCACCTCCAAGTTCCTTATTGGACTCAAGAAGAATTACACTTTTACCCGCCTTCGCAAGATAGCAAGCAGCCACTAGTCCGTTGTGTCCGCCACCGACGATGATGGCATCATATTTTTTATTATTCTCTTTCATATTTACAATCTTGTAATCACTGCATGAGTATGTCACTATTAAGAAATTGAAGGGCTGAAGGCTTTATAGCAATTCAATAACGGTGTTGATACTTTAGTTAAAGAAAAGAGTATGTAAATATCTACCTGGTGCAAGAATGGCAAAACTTCCTGCAAGAATAATACCTCCAATGTATAACTTAATCATTACTCTCTTATGCGTTTTTACATCACCTCTCTTAATTGCAAACCAAGCCTTCGGGACTGAATATATGGTTAGTAAGCTCAGAAGGTGAAGTAGTCCAAAATGATTGAAAATCCGTTGACCTACTTGAGCAGGTATAAATAAAGTTAAGATGCCTGTTATTCCCATCAATATCATATAAAAGTATAAGCTTTTTATCATTATTGCTCCCCTTACAGACGAAAGATGCAATTATAATACGTTTATTGAGTATGTGATTATCAGGAAACTAAAGGGTTGAACTTCCTGCAAGTTTGCAGGAAGTCTATTTGTCATTTAACCCTATACCAAATCCAAACATTGCTGCGACCAGGGCAAGGTGAATAATCAAAACTGCCTTTTGCCAAGTTGGTCTGTCATTCCATTTTTGTTCTGGATTGAATGGGTCAAATGCCAATCCTATACCTAGAGATGCTGCTGCTTGAACATAGTCTTTAGAGAAAATGGCTTGGTATAAGCCTAATAGTAGAAAACCAATATAGAGATACTTGCTGAAAGGTGCGTTCATTTTGTGTCCGTTTGATTTAGAGCAAAATTAAAAAAAATTTATTTAGAAAGAAATATACCTACCGAGGTGTTATTGTCCTAAGGTTATTAATTTTAATTATCTTTATAGTAAATAATGAATCCTATGAAAAGAGCTTTTGTTGATGTTGATATATATGCATCAAGAAATATGTCTAAGGATAAGAATATTGATTACCAATTTTGGTTTGATAAAACTATTCAAGAAAAATTAGCTGCTTCAGTTGCGATGATTGAACTTTCTTTTAATACCAAAAATTTTGTCAAAAATAAAGTTGATCGTAAACAACTTTCATCTTATAAAAGAGCTTTTTAATGAATATTTTTAATGACGATTTTAAAGACTTCATATTATATTTAAACCAAAATGAAGTTGAATATATTATTGTAGGAGGATACGCTGTTATTATAAGAGGCTATAGCAGATCAACAGGAGATATAGATATTTGGGTAAATAAAACTGAAGAGAATTTTATTAAACTACAAAAAGCTATAATGGCATTTGGCCTACCTGAGATTGCTGTTAAGAAAGAAGAATTTTTTTCTGACAACTTTGATGTTTTTGCATTTGGCAAACCACCTTATGCAATTGAAATAATGACAGCTGTAAAAGGTTTAGATTTTATTAGTACTTACAATAATTCTACAATTGAACAAGTAAACGAAACTCCTGCTAGAATAATACATTTACAAAATTTATTAGAAGCCAAAAAAGCGGCTGGTAGAAATAAAGATTTGAATGATATAGAGAATTTACCTTCTGAGTAATATTTTAAAATTTACATCCCCTAACTAACTGATAGCCAATAAAAAAGTCCCGTCACGATTGCTCGTGACGGGACTTCTCTTGTAGTGCTCCCCTTAATGATGGAAGTTGCAACTTTAAATCAATTTTAGAAAAAATAAAACTATAATATTTATGTCAAGCAGAAATAAGATTAACTTCAGAGAAGATTATAGATTTGAGCGGTTTTTTCAAACATGATTGTTGATGAAATGACAAAAGGAAAATGAAACGAAAAGCAATATTATTAAAGTTTGGTTTGGATGATAATGAATTATTTACATCAGGTAAAGATTTGGGGCTAGTTAAATATTTTTTAAAATCTGCTCAAGGCGGTTGTTTTTCGGATGAAGAGATAGTTGAATATATCTCATCTGAAATTGAAAAAGATTTTTTAGTTACTCTCATTGAAAGTGTCGAATACAGCTTTATTTATTATTCAGGCCACTCTTTATTCTTTGAAAGATTGGTTCATATTCCACTATTAAATAATGATTGTATTAAAGAAAGTGAATTGATACGGCCGAATAAAAAGCAGTGGATTTTCTTGGATTGCTGTAGAACAAGTCAGCAAACTATTCAATCACCTGACTTTGCGATGGCGAGACATGTGAATCTATTGACACCCGGAAATGATATCGCCCGTGAAAAATGGAAAAATAACATCTCCAATATTGACTCATTCTATATTCTCTATTATACGACTAAATTAGGATGTTTCTCATATAACAACAATGATGGAGGATTTGGAACACAATTATTTTTTATGAAATTGATGGAAAATGCCAGCATCAATTTATCTATCAAAGAACTTATGCTAATTATTAATCAAGAGGCTATTCAGCAGAGTGATATTATTACAGGAAATATAGATGCAAGTAATTTTCTTATCAACAATAAGTTTGAGAATCAAACTCTTTAGATTTACCTATTTAAAGTTGCAACTAGCCTAACTCAATGATAGACTAAGAAAAAGCCATCATTTCTGATGGCTTGTCCAGTGTGGCTCCCCCTGTCTGACTTGAACAGACGACCCTCTGATTAACAGTCAGATGCTCTAACCAACTGAGCTAAGGAGGAATTTCCGACTATAGATTTCTCTTTAACGGGCAGCAAAAATAGGGAAAAATGTATTTCAACGAAATATGAATTGAAAAAACTTACCAATTAAATATACTATTAGGAGCTAACCCTATAAATATCCCATCTTCTCTGTGTTCTATGGGGTAAGTTTTTAAATAGTAGCCTTCGCCACTGGTATTTCTGCCATTTTGAAGCGAAAATCTATAACGGTGGAGGGGGCAAACAATTTGTCCGGTAGCATCTATGTATCCATCTGCCATTTGAGCGCCGGCATGTGGAGTTGTATTAACGTAATTGTTTTGCCTGCTACTTCAAACAAGGCCAATTGATTGGGTTGCCAATTGATTAGGTTGATATGCTCGGCTATTTTATGCCAAACAAGTGCATTTTGAGCCATAATCAAAGCATTAATAGTGTTTAGTAAGATTGAGACCTATATGGATACCGAATATGGTATTGGGCCCTAATTTTTTCAAGCATAATTTCTTTAAGGGCATCAATATTTTGTTTTTCAACTGCCGATACAAAAACGCAATTGTTTTCTGTTGCCAAATCCCACTTGTCTTTTAAATCTTGTAGGAGTTCTTGTTTCACACTGTCTTCTAGCCAATTGTCGAAGGTTTTTTCTACATACATATCCATCTTATTAAAAATGGTTAAGATGGGCTTATCAAATGCTTTTAGTTCTTGTAAGGTTTTATTTACCACGCCAATTTGTTCTTCGTATTGTGGGTGTGATATATCAACAACATGCAATAAAATATCGGCTTCCCTTACTTCGTCGAGGGTGCTTTTAAAACTTTCAATTAAATGATGGGGGAGTTTGCGAATGAATCCTACGGTATCACTCAATAAAAAAGGCGTGTTTTCAAATACCACTTTTCTGGTGGTGGTATCAAGGGTAGCAAACAATTTATTTTCTGCAAAAACATCGCTCTTACTTAGTAATGTCATTAGTGTGCTTTTACCAACATTGGTATAGCCTACAAGTGCTACTCTTATTAACTCTCCGCGTTCTTTGCGTTGGGTAAATGCTTGTTTGTCTATTTCGCCCAAACGCTTGCGCAGTAAAAAGATTTTGTCTTTTACTATACGTCTATCGGTTTCAATTTCTGTTTCTCCAGGTCCGCGAGATCCTATACCGCCTCCTTGGCGTTCTAAGTGCTTCCACATGCCTTTTAACCTAGGTAATAAGTATTGATATTGAGCCAGTTCTACTTGTACCTTACTCTGTGCTGTACGCGCCCTGCTGGCAAAAATATCCAAGATCAAATCGCTTCGATCAATGGTTTTTACCCCCAATTCTTTTTCGATATTTAAAATCTGTGAGCCTGTTAACTCGTCATCAAAAATAACAAGTGTAACATGGCGGCCGTTGATATAGTCTTTAATTTCTTCGAGCTTTCCTTTACCCACAAATGTTCTACTATCCGGATGCGGAAGCCGTTGGGTGAATCTTTTAACGGCGTTAGCCCCAGCGGTTTCGGCCAAAAAAGCCAGCTCGTCGAGGTATTCGGTTACTTGTTCGTTGGTTTGGTCTTTTTGAATTAATCCTACTAATACAGCTGCTTGGTCTTTAGTAATGGCTTGTTTTTTTTCGATCAACGTTGTTCAATTTTTGTAAAGATAACTTTAGCTAGGGGATAAAAGAAGGCCCTCGTTATATTTTAACGAGGGCCTAAAAAATATTTTGAAGCTGATTATAAACCGCTGATAGTAAATCCAAATGAAAACTTATTCATTGCTGGACCAGTTCCATCTTTCAAAACACCAATTAAATTATACTGCGCACCCACCGAAAAAATACCATAACCGAATCTGCCAGTAAGCGCTAAAACAGTCCCATTCATAAAACGTTTATTGCTTTCTTTAACAATATAGGTATTGCCATAAATAGAAGATCCTGCTTTGTTTTCAAGATTCTTTCCTTTGGTATAAGATTTTAAAACAGTACCAACTTTTACGCCAGCAGCCCATTTCCAAGATTTTCCAGGATGTTCTGGATCTGAAAAATGTCTGATTTCAACAGGAATTTCAAGGGCAATAGTGGTCAATTTAAATTTCTTAAAATGATCGGCGCTATCTACTCTTGTAAAAGGAAGTTTAGCAGTATTAGCCTTGAGGTTTACATAAGTATTAGTAAAGAACATATTGCTACTACCAATTCCAGCGCCAATTCCTAAACTATAGTGAGGATCTGATTTAAAAGGTTTGTCTAGCATGAAGTACAAGTTAAAATGACGGCTAAAACCACCAGTTCTTACACTATCGGGTTTGCCTAACCACATATCAGATCCGTATTGAATCATAAAATGGTCGCCTGGTCGGCTAGATAAATCTAATTTAGACCAATCAGCTTTGGCTTTGGTGCTTGTATTTGTGGTTGTACCTTTTGTAGTTTGTGCTTGTATAAAAAGAGCACTAGTTAATCCTACAAGTAATAATAGAGTTTGTTTCATTTTATTCAATTAATGACGCGTTGCCGCAGATCTAGTGCGCAAAAATAATAGAATTGTTATCAAGGGTTGGTTAAATATTAGTCAAAAGATGCAGATTTTGCCATTTTAAACAATATAAAGCCACAAATGACGCTTATTTATTTACTTTACTACCCCTAAAAGACTCATAACAGTGGATAATCAAGATCAATTTTTACTCGGAAAAAAGATATTAATAGCGGAGGATGATTTCGTGTATCAAAAACTCATTACCCACGCCCTTCAAACTACTGGAGCATATTTTAATATTGTGTCAAATGGATTAGAAGCAATTGAGGCAATAATGAAGGAGCAATATAATTTGGTTTTGATGGATATTGGTATGCCTGTTTTAGATGGATACGAAGCAACCAAACGCATAAGAGCAAATATCAGTAGCACGCTGCCAATCATTGCTATGACTGGTTGGAATTCAAAAGAAGACATATTAAAATTTGCGGAAGTTGGCATTAATAGTGTTTTAGCCAAACCCTTTGGACTAGCCGTTTTTTATCAAATATTAAAAGATAATATTATATTGCAAGGATCGGAAAATTTAAATGCTGACTCCCCTAAAGCGTTGAAAGAAAAGGTAACTGTTGATTTGAGTTTGTTAAATGAGTTTTCGCAAACAGATAATGCCTATAAAAAAACCATCATTAATATGTTTTTGGATACCATGCCAGAAACAATTCAGCAAATAGAAACGGCTTTTCAAGCACAAAATTGGGATGAAGTTGGCAAATTGGCCCATTATGCAAAATCATCTTTATCAGTTATAAGTGTAGAAGAATTGCGAACCTTGGTAACAGCAATTGAATTCAACACCAAAAAACTCGAAAACCTTCATCAGATAGAAACTTTGATTGTTTTACTCAAACTAAAATACCAAGAGGTAGTTGCGTTTTTGCAAGAAGAATTAAAAAAGTATTAGGCTACTATTTTTTATCCTACCCAAATAATTACCAAGCAAACAGTTGAAACTAAAGCATCTATAAAGTGATACACATATCAGCGTATCTTTACAACAATAGATTTATTGATTAAAACAAACGACTATTTTGAATTTTACAGATTTTGGACTCGATGATAGATTAATGGAAGGAATAGATGCCATGGGATATACCACTGCAACGCCCGTGCAAGAACAAGTAATGCAACCCATTTTAAACGGGAAAGATTTAATTGTTTCTGCACAAACAGGAACCGGAAAAACTGCCGCGTTTTTGTTGCCATTAATGAATAAATTAATTACCACTCCACACGATGCACAACATATAAATGCAATGATTATTGTGCCCACAAGAGAGTTGGCTATACAAATTGCACAAACGATGGAAGGTATATCGTACTTCACTTCTGTGAGTTCAATAGCAGTGTATGGTGGTGGCGATGGTAACTCATTTGCCATTGAAAAGAAAGCATTATCTCATGGGGTAGATGTAGTAATTTGTACACCCGGAAGAATGATAGCACATTTAAATATGGGCTATGTAAAATTGCAAGGATTAAAATATTTAATATTAGACGAAGCAGATAGAATGTTGGACATGGGTTTTAATGATGATATTATGAAAATCATTTCTTTCCTCCCTAAACAAAGACAGAACTTATTGTTCTCTGCCACCATGCCCATGAAAATGCGCGAGATGGCACGCAAAATTTTATTTGATCCATTAGAGATAAATATTGCTATTTCTAAGCCGCCAGAAAAAATTGTACAAGAAGCGTTTATTGTATACGAAACACAAAAAATTCCGTTGGTAAAATATGTGTTGCGATTAAAAGATTTTCAAAGTGTATTGGTGTTTTGCTCTAAAAAAGCCAACGTAAAACAATTGAGTAACGAATTAAAACGCGCCAAGTTTTTAATTGAAGAAATACATTCAGACCTCGATCAAAATCAGCGCGAACAGGTATTACTAGATTTTAGAAATAAGAAATTAAAAATATTAGTAGCCACCGATATTTTAAGCCGAGGCATTGATATTGAAGACATCGATTTGGTTATTAATTACGATGTGCCCAACGATGGCGAAGACTACATACACC
Source organism: Bacteroidota bacterium (assembly GCA_026391415.1). Lineage (GTDB taxonomy): Bacteria > Bacteroidota > Bacteroidia > Chitinophagales > Chitinophagaceae > Sediminibacterium. The sequence continues at coordinate 579 of JAPLEL010000144.1, read as the reverse complement.
GAAT
>JAPLEL010000144.1:0-535 GCA_026391415.1 Bacteroidota bacterium | reverse complement strand
GGAACAGCCTATACTTTTGTTAGCGAAAAAGAGCAGCAAAAATTTGCTCAAATTGAAGAGCTATTGGGTAAGCCAGTGCCTAAAGCGATAGTACCAGAACAGTTTGGTGAAACTCCAGCATACAATCCTAGGAAAGCAAGACCTAGCGGAAACAGGCGTTATGGCAACGGAAATAGGCGCTAATACTATCAAGTTCTAAAACATTTCAAATCAGTACTTGGAAAAACGGCTGAAATAACTATTTTTGCCGCCTTATAAGCCGAAAGGTTTAGGGCCTATAGCTCAGTTGGTTAGAGCACCTGACTCATAATCAGGGGGTCCCAGGATCATGCCCTGGTGGGCCCACTTGAAAATCAACCACTTATGATTTGTTTCATAGGTGGTTTTTTCTTTTGTGCCAGATCGGTGCCAGGTTTTGTGTTTATAGAGGGAAAACAGGGGTGAACATATATTAAAGAATGGAATTATCGGAACCTGATTAAATGATACAGCCTACTGATATTTTAAGAAGGATCAACATTAAAATAAAAAAACC
>JAPLEL010000222.1 GCA_026391415.1 Bacteroidota bacterium | reverse complement strand
GTACTTATTTGTGCAGTCGCACCATTTGGTTCTTTCCAATAAATTCCCATGCTGGTTGTTTTAATTGCATTTTCCAGTATGGCTGGAAATAGGGTTGTTCTAACTAGTTTCCATTCTTTGTGTCTGTAGAAAGCCAATCCTAGCATGGCTTGTAGTTGAATTGGCTGATTTTTCCAGAATAGTTTTGCTTGCTTGTAATAATAATCTATAGCGGCAGATGCTTTATTTGGAATGTTCAAATAAAAACTACGCATATACAAATATTCAATTTGTTTGCGCTTTAATTGTTGAACACTTGTGTTTTGTTTTGAGGCAATTAAGTTTGTATAATCTTGCTGTGTTTGCGCGTCTAAATAATCAATTGCTTTTATTACAATTGCATTTAAACGGTTGGTGTTTTCTGCAGAAATAGCACCCATATTCAACAACTTTCCAATGCCAGTTAATATTGTATTGGTCATATATAGGTCTTCTCTACCGCCTTTAAACCAACTGAATGACCCATTGCTTAACTGTGCATCTTTTAACTGATTTAAATCAGTACTTGCTTGTTCAGAAACTTGCACTAGATTAAATAATTGACTCAAATTACTGCGTTGTGCTGTTTCGTTTTTTGCATCAAATACCCAAGGTGTTTCTTGGAGTATAATTTGTTTTAATCCCTGATTCTTATTTAAATTAGCAAGCAATGAAACACTGTCTGTTTTCCATTGTGTGTAATAGTTTTTTATAATAGGATATTTCTTTACTAAATAAACGGCTAAACTATTTGCATAAAATCGATTGAATATTTGTTCAACAGATTCATTTGTTTTTTGTAGTAAGTAGGGAAGTGCTGTAATAGCATGCCATATTGGGTTTGAGGTATATTCAATTGTTAGTGATTCGTTAGAGGCACTATTGCTATTTTGTTCTAGTAATTTTTTAAAAGTAAACAACTGAGTGGTATCTGCCAATAATATCATAGGCATAGTTTCTGTAACCAATTGTCTGTTTGGTAATACAGGTAAAGTGTTTTCTTCTGCATCAGTATAATTGCCTGCTTTTGCTGTTACACGCCAAATAAGCGGTCTGTTAAAACCAAATGGAATTTGTATTGGAAATTTTACAACGGCGTTTTGTTTTGCGCTAATTGTAAAGTATTGAGACGGAAAAATATTTTGAAACCAACCATCAATAGAAGTATTGCTAGTAGCGTCAATTAATTCTAAAGAAACTTGACCAGTCATTTCTTCGGCGCTTAAGTTGGCAATACGCGCACTAAATTCCATTTTGTCGCCTTCTCGCATAAACCTTGGTGGATTGGTTTGCACCATCAATATTTTCTGCGTTTGAATTTCAGCGCTATTAATACCGATTGATAAGTCTTTGGTATGCGCAAAACTCAGCCATTTCCATTTGGTAACTGCATCAGGCATTTGAAAACTAAATTGGTAATTGCCTGCACTGTCTGGTTTTAATTGCGGAAAGAAAAAAGCCGTTTCAGTAAAGTTCTTTCTGACAGAAATATTTTCAGTTTCAAATTCATTGAATTTGCTTGGTCTATTAACTATACGTCCATTAATAATATGTTCGCCTGTTTTTTCGTCAAATAGATCAACACTGGTATATACTTTGTCGTAGTCTTCTTCTTGTTTTGCCTTAGACGCATTATAAAGAGCAGGGCTAGATGATCCCCTAATTCTAATGGTTTGAGGATTGCCATATCCCACAACTACACGTTCATCCAATGAGGAACCTGGTTTTAAATAATAAAGAAATGGCATGTTTCCATAATCTCTATTTACAAATGGGGCTAGTTTCTTTTTTTTATATGCTAAGAAACTTTCTTTCCATAAATCATTAACATCATTAGCCAATAAATCGTAGGTTTTTAAGTTCTTTTCTGATTCGTTAAAACAGTTATTACAGGTGCTACTTCCATATTGCTGTCTAAAATTTAGATCGCCTATCCAATTATTACTATAGTTACTATTTCTCCATAAATTGGGCAGATACCAATTATGATTTTTAAATGCATCCAATGAAGCATCGTAAAGGCTAGTTAATAATTCTGCAGGTTGTTGATTTCCTTTAGCATTTTCAATTGAAATAGTCCATTGCTCTTTACTGCCTGGGGCTAATTTATTTCTATAAGTACTGTATTTAATATTCAGCGCTTTGTTGGTCCAAGGAACATTAATCATTAATTGACGTTGATAAACTCGATTATCATATACATACACTTCATTCATTCTAGCGCCACCTCTATCTAATTCGCTAGCCTTGTATGCTGTACTATGAATACCTTTTTTTCTGTATTCAAATGAATAGGTTCTTGGTACTTGGTTGGTAACAGTTTCTCTAATTACAAACAATTCTTTGGCCATTGTTTCTGAAAAGAAATGGGCAGTTTCGTTGGGTTCAATTGTTTGTGTTTCATAGATATTGGTAGGAGTGATGCTATAATTGTTGGAGAAGGTATTACTCACTATTTGAACATAGCTTTCTTTATTGATTACAACAGCTTTATTATTAACATAACTAGCCACAATAGAATAATAGCCTGGTTTTAAAACACTATTTGGAATGGCTAATTCATTACTTGTTTTTGTATCAATGGATCCTTGAAAAACAGTCAATCCTTTTGGCCAGGTTTTAAAATTCGATTCCTGCAAATATTCGTCCGAAGGGAACTGCTTTAAAAAAGTTTCTTGGTCCATCACAAATTGATCTGGTCTTTGCCAATACCTGCTTCTAATATTTCTTCCAGGATTGGTTAATACGTTAATATTCAATTGTATGATACCAGGAATTTTTCCATCATTCAGGTTCCGTACAAATGCTTTTATTTTTTGTGCGCTATCTATAGAAAAAATTGGATCAAGTAATAATTCCAATACTTCTGTTTGATAGCCACAAGTAATATTTGTTCTAGCCGATCTTGATTCGCCACTGCCATCAGTAGCAGTGATATCCACCAAATAATCAAATAATGGATTGACTAATGAATCTATTGTTTCGGTTACAATTGCTTTGAACGGAACACTAAAATTTCCTGAAGAATCAGTTTCTATTAAACCATGTGCTATTTCGGTGGGGACGTTCCATTTAATATTATTTCTTAAAAACATGGTAGGATTTGTTGAGCGTGTATTCAATTGAATGCGATAATTCAATTTGCAATTGTTCAAATTGTTTCCTGCATAGGCTTTAACAAAACCAGTTAGTTTAATGGTGTCATTTATTTCATATCGTTCTGTGTTTTTATTAAACTGAACAGAAAAACTGGCAGGCTTGTAATTTTCAACAGACACAGTTGTTCTGCCATTTTCTTTTTGTGTTAAACTGATAGTGAAATTTCCTGTTAAACTAGTTGAGGGCAATACAAATTGACCGCTGAATGATCCATAGCCATTTGATTGAAATTCAATAGAATCAATTGTGGCATAGTTTGCATCGTGTAAGTATACTTTGCCAATATGCTTGGGTATGATTTTGCTATTTTTTGTTTCGAAATCCTTAGTGGTTACAAGGCCTTTAAAATAAATAGTTTGTCCTGGCTTATAAATTGATCGGTCTGTAAAAAAATAAGTTTGTCGATTGTTCTTTTCGAATTGGATCTTTTCGGATTCCTTGTCTATTAGATTTTCATTGAAATTATTATTTCCAAACACACTGTTTAATAAGGCTAATTTATCTTTGCCATTTTGTATTACTAACCTACAGTAATTGGACTCTTTGGTCAATTGTAATTTAAAATAGCCGTTTTGGTCAGTAATGTTTTCGCTCAGTTTTTCCCATCTATCATTTTTTGAGGATAGATTTCTTTTTTCAATAAATATTGAAACCTGTGCATTCTTTATAGGTGTTCCTGTTGCTCTATCAAGAACAAACAGGTCTTCTTTATTCTGAATAAAACTTATTCCAGAAATAATAATGTGTTGAAAAGCAATTGGAGATTTGTTTATAGAAAAATCTTTATTACTAGCACTTAATAAAAGGTAGTTTCCAAAAGGCAATGCATCTATTTTTATTTCAACGGCATGTGACTGAAAGTCATGTGTATTTGGTAAAACAATATGGCCATTTTTTATTGGCAATTTTTACAATAGAATCCGATAAATAGATGTCTTGCCAATCTTGATACTTGCTAATGTCAATTATTTTGTAATAAAGGGTATCTATATTTTTATATTGTACGAGAGTACGAAAAGGCTTTTCTGGCAGGTTAATTTTTTCAGTAATGGTATGTAAATTAATAGTACTAATTTTTTGTTGCAACTCCTTTAACGCATCTAAAGCAAAAATTTCTGTAGGGTAGTCAGCAATTGTTTTGTCGATAATTTTTTTTGCAGCAACATAATCCCACCTATTAGTAGTATCTCCAAAGGTTTGGTAATGTTCGGCTTGTTGAATTAAACTCCTTGCAATAACCACCCAAGCATTTGCAGCCACTGGATTGTTTGAATATTTTTCGGTTATCGCGTACAAAGCTTTTTGATACAATGCTTCTTTGTTAGGGATGATGCCTTGCTGATTCACCCATTCTAATCTTTCTAAATCAAGGTCTACTAATGCAACTTTATTTGAATCGTTTAAATGAAAGGATAATAATTGTTGAAATATTTGCAGGCTAATAAATTCATGCGAATTACTATCAGTGGTTGCAAATTTTGCATTAACAAACTCATTGCAATTAGCCAATGCTATTGCTTGATTAATTGTAAAATAATTGATGGGTTTTGTAATGAGCCCTTCACTTGTTTTATAATAATTCAGTGCATCGTGCGCCAATAAATCAAATAAGCTTGGCCTAATTTGTCTTGTATTCCCTTTTATTAATAAATCATTAAACTCATTGAGATTGATAGACTTTAAATTTTCTGCAGATTTTAGTACTACTTGATAATGATAATTTATTGCCGAAAAAAAATCTGTAGCCGACCATGTTTCTATATCATTTTTTTTAATTCCCTCTGTTGTTGACCTATTGTAAAACTGCCAACGATGAACAGAAAAATAATCAAAATATTTCTTAGCAATTAAAGTATGTAAAATAGCTTTTATAGCAGGTTCTTTTGCTTTTGCCAATGCATCATTTAATTGCTGAATATTTTTATTAATAGAGGTTTCTTTAATACGCTCTTCTAATCCTAATTGATAAATAAGCGCTTTGATTTGTTGCATAGGATACTTTTCGGCATAAGTATACAATAGGTTTACTTTGTTTAGGGCCGACTCAGTTAAATTATGCACTAGCAAAGAGTCTATCTCCAACCACTTATTGGCAAAATTGCCTTTAGTGTCTTGGGCAGAAACTATTAAACTATTAATAATGATAATAATGCAAAACCCTATCCGCTTAAATAACATAGTTAACTTTTTAATGGCATCAGCTATTTTGATGCAGCAACTCAAACAATTCCACAACCAAATTTATTGATTCAGAAAATCTTAACAATAGAAACTATTGGCCATAAAAAAATCCCAGCCTTTTCAAGCTAGGATTTCAATTATTGTAAGTTGATTTTATTTTTTTAAAGCGGCAATTGCTGCAGCCATTGTTTTACCAATATCCGCTGGGCTTGCAACTACTTCAATACCACACTCTGCCATGATTTTCATTTTAGCAGCAGCAGTATCGTCAGCTCCACCAATAATAGCTCCTGCATGACCCATTCTGCGTCCTGGAGGCGCTGTTTGGCCTGCAATAAATCCTACCACAGGTTTTGTTTTATTGTCTTTAATCCAACGAGCAGCGTCTGCTTCCATGCTTCCTCCAATCTCACCAATCATAATAATACCATCGGTTTCAGGATCATTCATTAATAATTCAACCGCTTCTTTAGTTGGGGTTCCAATAATTGGATC
>JAPLEL010000101.1 GCA_026391415.1 Bacteroidota bacterium | reverse complement strand
TGTGCCACTTCTTTTTGTAACATTCCTACTAACACTGGCACTTGATCGCGCCATTCTAATACCTTAAACACAATTTGGGTGGAAATGTTATAAGGAAAGTTACCTACAACCGTAAATGTGTTCTCGAAAGGTGGCGGAATATTTAAAAAATCATCATGAATTATTTTTCCTTTAATGGCAGTGTAGTTCAGTTCTAAATAAGCCACTTTTTCGGTATCGAGTTCCACGGCCTTAAAATCAATGTTTTTTATGGGCAATAGGTATTTGGTTAAAGCGCCAGCACCCGGACCCACTTCTACCAATTGGGTAAATTCATGCTCTTGCAGTTTGGCCACAATATGCTTACAAACCGATTCGTCCTTTAAAAAGTGCTGTCCGAGGGATTTTTTTAGCCTGTATTCCATTGGCACGAAATTAGGTTTTTTACACGGCCTTTGTACCTATTGTGTTTACTTAGCCAAACGCTTATTGCTAGTACTGAGCACTTGCGGGTAATAATCCTTATTTTTACATCATAAACTTTTTGAATGAGCAATGAATTGCAAAAGCCAGCTATTGGTTTTACCAGTGGCGATCTAAATGGAATAGGATTAGAATTAATTATAAAAACACTTTCAGACCAGCGAATCTTAGAAATATGCACTCCTGTGGTATTTGCCAATAATAAGTGTATCAATTTTTACAGAAAAACACTACCTGAAAGTAATTTCAACTTTAGTAATGTAAAAGAACTCAATCGACTAAACCCAAAACAGGTAAATATTTTTAACTGTTGGGAAGAAGAAGTAGCCATCACTCCTGGCCAATTAAATGAAATTGGTGGCAAATATGCATTGGAATCGCTCAAACAAGCTACACAGGCTTTAAAAAGTGGCCATATTCAAGGTTTAGTAACCGCACCGATTCACAAAAAAAATATTCAATCAGATAGTTTTCAATACACTGGTCATACCCCCTATTTTAAAGCCTTCTTTGGCGTGCAAGATGTGGTGATGTTTATGGTAGCAGAAAACATACGCGTTGGCTTGGTAACGGAACATGTAACTATTGCAGATGTGGCTAAAAATATTACGCGCGAAAATATTTTATTGAAACTCAAAATCATGCACAATAGTTTGCAAAAAGATTTTGGAGTAGATAAACCAAAGATTGCTGTTTTAGGATTAAACCCACATGCAGGTGACGAAGGTTTAATTGGCAATGAAGAAGAAACGATTATTAAACCCGCAATTAAAGATGCCAAGCATTCCATGCTTGTTTTTGGACCATATAGTGCTGATGCTTTTTTTGCAAGAGGCCAATTTGAAAAATTCGACGCTGTACTTGCCATGTATCACGACCAAGGATTGATTCCATTTAAATCATTAGCCATTGGAGAGGGTGTAAATTATACTGCAGGCTTACCTGTTATTCGCACGAGTCCCGACCATGGCACTGCTTTTGATATTGCAGGAAAAGACAAAGCAGATGCTAACTCATTTATAGTAGCCGTTTTTGAAGCAGTGGATATTTATCGCCGACGCAATGGCTATGCCGAAATGCGTCAAAATCCATTAAAGAAAATTAGTGCGCGAATGATGGCCAATGCGGTGGATGAAAGAATGGATGAAAATTAAAATGGCGTATGTCTATTTAAACATCGAATCAGAAACGCCTTTGTTGATGATATAATTTGAATAAGTAATTTCTACTCGGCCTTTTCTGTTTTTCATTTTTTGTGCATCTGAAATAGGCTTTTCATTGTCGTCGAACTCTAGTGTTACGCCTTTTGGAAGTTTATAATCTTTGGTATTAAAACTAAAAATTACTTTCTCTGGTAATCCGTATTGTGCAAATGCTCCATAGCGCATTTCCATTTCGTAAGTGCCATTTTCTTTGGTAGTAGTAATGGCTTTTTTAACCAGCAAATTGGGTTCGTCAATATACAAAGTAGTTAATACAATATCGCTATTATCGTTTGATGGCAATAGTTTTACCACTTTTGTATTTGTTCCATTTACTATTGATTCCCCTGCAGCAATAGCCACAAAATCATTGGTAGCAATTAAACTACTCATATTTACAGACACGCCACCTTTGGGTAATAAAGAAATTCCTCCATTTTTTTTCAACCGAAAATGATTGGGCTTTTTAAAATACACTTTCACTTTTCCAATTGGAGCTTTAATAAAAATTACATCTGTTTTCATATTACCATCGGCCTCATAATCATTCACCAAATCGAGTTTGGTTTTAACGCGCTTAACCAATGCATTGATGTCTTGTGCATTTGCTAAAAAAGAAAGTTGAAAAACGAGTACGAATAAAAAACATTTTTGCATAGTAATTATTTGAAAGCAGTTTTAAATTAACTCAACACATCTTTTTTATTAAACACCCAAATAGAAGCGCCAACAAAACCAACAATATGTAAAATCAAAACAAAAACAGAATTGATAATTCTTTGAGGGTTTTGAATGCTTCCTATAATAGCGTCGTTGGTATCACTTACTTTAATATCAAAAAATTCCTTCCAACTATTTAAGTGGGTAGTAAAAAGATAGGGCTTTATAATATTGAATACCGGAATATTTAAGGTACTAAGTATGGTAAAAAAAACAATGATACTCATGGTTGCAACAATGGGGCCAATAGAATTTTCTGAAAATATAGACAAGAAAAATCCGAGTGCCGCAACAGTAACCATGGCCAATGCTGCAAAACAAAATGCACCAGTATATCGCCAAAAAACATCTGCTTCATTAAGCAATACCACATAACTACTCTTCATTAAAAACAAATCACCCACGCCAAAAATCCATATACTTACAACTAGAGCTAAAAATGCTAGCCATACTAAAAGCATTAAAGTATATACGGTGGCTGCAAAAAACTTTGCCAATAATAATTCTGTTCTACTGTATGGTTTTGATAATAATAATCGAAGTGTGCCCATATTGGCTTCGCCAGAAATCATGTCTGCTGCAATTAGTGCTACTAGCAATGGCACATGCACTAGTAATAATTGTAACATGATATAACAAATCAAATATCCATTCAATACATTCCCTTCAATTTCCATACTTCCACCAATATCCTTCATTAAAAAATCGGTGTAAGATTTTCCATCGAGTTTTAAACCAAACTGAATGATACCAATGAGTGCAGCAATTGCTCCAAAAGCAATATAGGTTCGTGGACGCCTGAATATTTTAAATAGTTCAATTTGTATAATGGTCCACATGTTGGTTGTTGGATGTTATTTGTAAAAAATAGTCTTCTAATGAATGACGAGGCTGAAGCGACAAAAGTTGCACTTGCATCTGCGCAAGATCTGTATGCAATATTGGAATTTCCTTTCTATCTAATTTGAGTACAATGGCATTATTTCTTGGCGCTTGTAAGTTGTTTAACCATTTACTTTGCTTTAATTGCTGCAAGGCAAAAACATTGTCCATTGTTTGTAATTCCACAATGGTTTGCGAAGGATCAAACAATTCATTTGCATTGCCTTCTACTAATTTTTTCCCTTTATCTATAATTAGTACACGTGTAGCAATCTGTTCTATTTCGCTTAATAAATGCGATGATACAATGACTGTTTTTTTTGACTCCCTACTTAAATGAAGAATTAAATTTCTAATATCTGCAATTCCCTGTGGGTCTAATCCATTGGTAGGTTCGTCTAAAATAATTAAGCGTGGATTATGTACAAGGGCTATGCCAATACCTAAGCGTTGTTTCATGCCTTGAGAAAAAGTTTTTACTTTATCGTTGGCTCTATGAGCAAGGCCTACCATTTCTAATTGATCCATCAATTGTTGGCTACTAGGATTGATACCGCTAAGCTTTGCAAAAAGTTTAAGATTATCGTAGGCCGATAAATATTTATAAATGTCTGGCTTTTCAATTACTGCGCCAATTTGGCTGAGTATTTCTCTGCGATGTTTGGCTAGCTTCATCCCAAAAATTTCTATCTCTCCGTTAGATGGTTCAATTAGCGTAAGCATCATACGAATGCTGGTACTTTTTCCTGCGCCGTTTTGGCCCAAAAAACCATACACATCGCCTTCGTTTACAGAAAAGGATAATCCGTCAACGGCTGTAAGGTTTTTAAACTGTTTTGTAAGGTCAGTTACTTGAACGATTTGTTGCATGTACAATTATAACGGATAAAGTAGTTAAGAGTTTTGCAATTCTAAAATTTAACAAAAACACGAAGGGAATTAATTCACTAAATAGAAAGAGGCTGTACCAAAATTTGATACAGCCTCTCTATGATATTCAATTCAATTTATTTATACTGAGGTGCCAAGCTTTTAGCGAGGTCAGTCATTTTAACCAAACTAGCATCATTTAATTGGCCTTTTTTAAATTCAGCCAATACTTCAGGTAATTTGTTGGCCATTTCAGTTAAGAAATGTGCTTCAAATTCTTTCACATTTTTTACTGCTACATCGCGCAATAAACCTTGTGTACCTAAGTAAATAATTGCTACCTGATTTTCAACCGACATAGGCGCATATTGCAATTGCTTCAATATTTCTACGTTACGAGCACCTTTGTCAATTACAGATTTTGTTGCAGCATCCAAATCTCCACCAAACTTAGAGAACGCTTCTAACTCGCGGTATAAAGCTTGGTCTAATTTTAAGGTACCAGCTACTTTTTTCATAGACTTGATCTGTGCATTACCACCCACACGGCTAACGGAGATACCTACGTTAATTGCTGGACGGATACCTGCGTTGAACAAGTTACCTTCTAAAAATATCTGACCATCTGTAATAGAAATTACGTTAGTTGGAATGTACGCAGAAACGTCACCAGCTTGTGTTTCAATAATTGGCAAGGCTGTTAATGAGCCTCCGCCTTTTACCAAATGCTTAATAGACGCTGGTAAATCGTTCATGTTTTTAGCAACTTCGTCGTTGGCAATTACTTTAGCAGCTCTTTCCAATAAACGACTATGCAAATAGAATACATCACCAGGATATGCTTCACGTCCTGGAGGTCTTCTTAATAACAAAGAAACTTCACGATATGCAACGGCTTGTTTACTTAAATCATCAAATACAATCAGTGCTGGACGACCGGTATCACGGAAGAACTCACCAATTGCAGCTCCAGAGAATGGAGCATAGAATTGTAATGGAGCAGGATCAGATGCAGAAGCACAAACAATAATGGTATAAGCCATCGCGCCACTCTCGGTTAAAGTTTTCATCACACCGGCAACGGTAGATGCTTTTTGACCAATTGCTACATATATACAATACACAGGATTTCCTGCTTCAAAGAATTCTTTTTGATTGATAATTGTGTCGATACAAATAGCAGTTTTACCTGTTTGACGATCTCCAATTACCAACTCACGTTGACCACGACCAATTGGAATCATTGCATCAATTGCTTTGATACCAGTTTGTAATGGTTCCTTTACTGGTTCTCTATAAATTACCCCTGGTGCTTTACGCTCTAAAGGCATTTCATATAATTCGCCAGTTACAGGACCTTTGCCATCAATAGGTTCTCCTAAAGTATTAATTACACGACCAACCAATCCTTCTCCTACTTTAATAGAAGCGATTTGTCCGGTTCTTTTTACTTTAGCTCCTTCTTTGATATTGCCACTTTCGCCCATCAATACCACACCCACATTATCTTCTTCAAGGTTCAGTGCAATGGCTTTAACCCCATTTTCAAATTCTACAAGCTCTCCGCTTCGTACACCATTTAGGCCATACACACGGGCAATACCATCTCCAACTTGAAGTACGGTACCCACTTCTTCTAAATCAGCACTTACATTAAAGTTGCTGAGCTGTTGCCTCAGTATTGCGGAAATTTCATCGGGCTTAATGTCAACCATGATATATACTTTTAAAGATTATCGTTATTGATTTGTGTTTCTTATATTTTTTCTACAAAATGATTTTGTAAAAATTGTTGTTTAACTATTTTAAGGTCGTGCAAAATACTTGCATCCACCAAATTATTATTGAACTCTAAAACGAATCCACCAATTAAAGACGCATCAGTTTTGGTTTCTAATTCTATAGTAGGAAATCCTTGTGCAGCTGTTAGTTTTGATTCAATGCTGGCTTTTAATTCGGCACTCAGTTCAGTTGCTGCAGTTAATTTAACTACATGAATTCCTTTTAAACTATTGTATTGTTCAACAAATGCAGTAGCAATTTCTGGTAAATCAGCTTCACGACCTTTTTTAACCAATAGATTATTAAAAGCAGCTGTTAACTCACTAATTTTTCCGTGAGTAATCGCTGTTAAAATTGTATTTTTTTGGTCGTTTTTTATAACCGGACTACGCATCAGGTTAACAAATTCCCTGCTTTGCTTACACAGTTCTTGCAGGTATTTCATATCGGCATATACCGCTTCTAATTGATTTTTCTCAATAGATAAATCAATTAAACTTTTTGCGTATCTGCCTGCTAAACGTGGATTGGGCATTTTAATTTAATTTAACTACTTCAGCTAATCCTTTAATGTACGCTTCTTGTTCTGCTTTATTAGCTAACTCTCTGCGCAAAACTTTTTCAGCTAAACTTCAATAACCAGCGTACCAACTTGATTTTTCACCTCAGTTAATGCTGCATTTTTTTGCTGAGTAATTGCCAATTGAGCATCTGCTACAATACGATCGTATTCTGATTTTGCTTTTTCTTTGGCTTCAGCTACCATTTTATCGGAAGTTTCCTTGGCTTCTTTAATCATCACAGCTCTTTCTTCACGTGCACGCAACATCAATGTTTCGTTCTCGTTTTTTAATGCTGCCATTTCTACTTTTATTTTATCAGCAGAAGCGATTGCATCAGCAATACCTGTTTCTCTTTCTTTTAGCGATGCCAAAATTGGTTTCCAAGCAAATTTTTTCAAAATCACCAACACCACAATAAAAGCCAATAAGGTCCAAAACAACAATCCTAAACCTGGTAATAAGAGTTCCATATTGTTCTATTTTCAAAATTTTAAAAAATACTGCATTCGCCGCCCTGTGCATTGAATGCAGTAAAAGGTTTGCTAATGGCGATTATTTTAAAACCGCCAAGATACCAACGATAACTGCGAAAAGGGCAACACCCTCTACAAACGCAGCAGTCAAAATCATGTTAGCACGGATTTCATTTGCAGCTTCTGGTTGACGAGCAATGCTCTCAAGAGCACCTTTACCAATTTGACCGATACCGATTCCAGAACCGATAGCAGCTAAACCAGCGCCAATTGCACCACCTAAGTGGCTTAAGCCTACATCCATCAAAAAATTCATTGAAGACATGTTGTGTGTTTTATTGTTAAAGAAAAAAAATATTAATGGTGATCTTCATCATGAGCACCTTCTCTAGACTGACCAATGAATACTGCGGTCAGGTTGGTGAAAATAAATGCTTGTATAAAGGCTACTAAAATTTCTATGAAATAAATGAAAATGGTGAATGCCAATGAAATTGGAGCAAAACCCCAACCTGCTGTTTTACTTAGTCCTCCAAAAATAAAAATTAGCATAATAAAACAGGTAATCACAATGTGCCCTGCCACCATGTTAGCAAATAAACGGACAATTAACGCAAATGGTTTTGTAAAAATTCCAAGGAATTCTACAGGTACCATAATTGGCTTTACAAAATGCGGAACGGGAGGCCAAAAAATATGCTTCCAAAAATGCTTGTTGGTGCTAAATAAATTCACCAAGAAACTGATAATTCCTAACACAATTGTAAATGCAATATTTCCAGTAACATTTGCAGTTCCTGGAATTAAGCCAATTAAATTATTGATTAAGATAAAAAAGAAAACGGTTAATAAATAAGGCATGTAGCGTTCGTAGTCTTTACCCAAATTAGTTTTACCAACATCATCACGAATTAAAGCAATGACAGGCTCAACAGCATTTTGAAAACCAGACGGAGCAACATTTACTCCATTTTTTTTATACTTATTTGCTACGCCAATCATTATAAACATCAATAATAAAGCAGCAATAAGCATCTGTACAACATTGCGCGTTAAACTGAAATCGTATAATTTGATAGATTCTTCTATTTTTCCTGTTGCGTCAACTGCAACTATTTTCCCTTCTTCAGATTTATAGCCATTATACACTTCGTGGCCATGATGGAAATTGCCAAACGAAAAAACGGCAAGACCTCTTTCTTTTGAATAAATAATGATAGGTAAAGGGATGGCAACTTCAGTTTCACCAATAGTAAAAAAATGAAACTCGTGGGCATCTAAAATATGCTCCATAATTAACTTTGCAGGATCGAATGCAGTTTCTTTTCCAGCAGTTTCTTTTTGTACACCTTTTCCAGCTTGCTCGGGCAGATTTTCTGCATGAATAGCAGTGATTGATAGCATCGATAAAAATGTGAACAACACTAATCCCGTAAATTTAATGCTTCTTAGGGCCATACCAGTCTCCAAATTTTGTGCAAAGATAAGGGTAAGGCACTGAAATTGCGAACCAAAATGATAGAAAATATTATCCTTCAAAAACTTAGCGATTTTTAGTGCTTTTAAAGGATTCTAGACCTTAGGCTAAAACTGCTTTTTTTCGCTCAAACTGCAATTCGTGCAGCTTTGCGTAATAGCCACCAAGGGCTAAAAGGCTTTCGTGGGTGCCAATTTCTTTCACTTCACCTTTGTCAAGCACAATTATTTTATTGGCTTTTCTAATGGTAGAAAGTCTGTGGGCAATTACAATAGAGGTTCTGCCAGAAATTAGGGTGTCTATTGCTTTTTCAATTAATTGTTCGCTTTCAGTATCAATAGAAGAAGTGGCTTCGTCGAGAATTAAAATGGCAGGATTAAATAAAATGGCTCTGATAAATGACAATAATTGCCTTTGCCCTAAACTCAGCGTGCTTCCCCTTTCCATTACATGATAGTCGTATCCGCCAGGCAAAGAATTAATAAAATCATCTACTCCAATCATTTTTGCTGCTTCAATAACCTGCTCTCTAGTGATTTCAGGGTTTCTTAAGTTAATATTATCTAGTACCGATCCACTAAATAAGAATACATCTTGCAAAACCACTCCAATATTTTTGCGTAGGGTTTCTACATCATACGACGCTATATTAACTCCGTCAATGTAGATCTCGCCTTTTTGAATATGGTATAAACGATTTAACAAGCTAATAATAGACGTTTTTCCACTTCCTGTATGACCAACCAAGGCAACTGTTTCGCCAGCATTTACCGAAAATTCAATGTTTTTTAATACATAATGGGGCTCAGCACTTGGGTCGGAGTATGAAAACCAAACCTGTTTGAAATCAATACTGCCTTGTACTTTTTTTGGTTGATACGCCTCTGGCACAGAAGCAGGCAAAAAATCTGGATTATCTAACACTTTAAACACACGTTCCGCTGCAATCATGCCCATTTGTAATACATTAAACTTATCCGCTATCACCCGTAAAGGCCTAAAAATTTGATTCAAATACAGAATAAATGCCACCAACAGGCCTGCATCCAATGCTTTGCCTGCAATCCACCAAACCAATAAACCCATACTTACAGCTAGCACTACTTCTACAACTGGAAAAAAAACAGAGTAGGCGAAAATGGCATGAATATTTGCATTTCGATGGTCTTTATTGATGTCTGTAAACTTTTTCATTTCGCGCTCTTCGGCCGCAAAAGCTTGCACTACTTGCATTCCCGTAATATGTTCCTGTACAAAAGCATTAAGTGCCGCAACAGCATTACGCACCCTAATAAAACTCTTGTTAACGCTTTCTTTAAAATAATATGTAGCTACTATCATTAGTGGAAAAGGCAATAAACTCACAAGGGTTAAACGCCAATCCATCCAAAACATGGTAGCTAGTGTAATAATAATAGTTAATAAATCGGCAATGATAGGAATCAAACAATAAGAAAAAATATCATTAATACTTTCTATATCATTAATTGTACGCGTAGTAAGTGTTCCTATGGGCGTTTTATCGAACTGACTAAGGTTTAACCCTACTATTTTTTCATACACCGCAACCCGCATGTCTTTTACTACTGATTGACCTATCCAGGCAGTAATAAATGTAAAACCAAAACGAACGCTTGTTTCAATAAATAGAAAAATTACCTGAAAAATAGTAACAGAAATGATAAATTTCGCAGCATCAAATGCCGGTGTTTTTATTAATACGAACTGGAGCCAAACAGGCAGGTGTACTGCTTTTCCGGATGCTGTGTCAATTGTTAGTTGAATTAAATATGGGCGAATGGGCGCGAAGAAAGCCATCACTACTGCTAATAAAATACTAGTATAAAAAAATCCATTGTACGGTCGAACAAATCGAAAGACCCTCGATAATAATGATAATTTAAATATTTTTTTGGGTGCTGTATTACTCATCTAGGGTGCAAATGTAATAAGATTGAATTCAGTGGGTACTTTCAAAAAATAAATTTCTATAAACTTTTCTGAACCAACAGCAATCTACCCTCTATTAACAGCCCATTGCTTATATTCGTATTGCGATGGAAGAAGCAATGGAAAATCAACCTACAGAAATACTGCTCCAAAAATATAACCTAGATGAGGAACAGGAAAAAAAAGAAATCATTAGGCATTATCGTGCCCTATTGCGCAGTTTACGTCCAAAATTAAAAAGGGGGGATAAAGAACTCGTTCGACATGCATTTGAAATGGCCGCAACAGCGCATAAAACCATGCGCAGAAAAAGTGGTGAGCCATATATCATTCACCCACTTACAGTAGCAATGATTTGTGTAGAAGAAATTGGATTAGGGGTAAGAAGCACTATCTGCGCTTTACTTCACGATACCGTAGAAGATACCGACATTTCATTAGACGATGTAGAGGATGAATTTGGTACAGAAATTGCGCGGATTGTAGACGGATTAACAAAAATTTCTAATGTTATTGATACCAACACAAGTCAGCAAGCAGAGAACTTTAAAAAAATCTTATTAACCCTTACCGATGACCCCCGAGTAATACTTATTAAACTAGCCGATCGTTTGCACAATATGCGAACCCTCGACCATATGAAACGTGAGAAACAATTAAAGATTTCTTCAGAAACAGTTTGGGTGTATGCGCCACTTGCACATCGCATGGGATTGTATAGTATTAAAACAGAATTAGAAGACCTCTCCATGAAATACATGGAGCCAGAAGCATATAAAGATATTGCCAAAAAGCTCGCAGAAACTAAAAGAGAAAGAAGCCGCTATATCAATGAATTTATTCGCCCATTAAAAGAAAAATTAGAAGCCTCTGATTTAGCTTTTGAAATTTATGGTCGGCCAAAAAGCATTCACTCTATTTGGAATAAAATAAAAAAGAAAGCTGTTTTTTTTGAAGAAGTTTACGACCTTTTTGCCATCCGTGTTATTTTAGATTCTGCAGCAGAAAAAGAGAAAGAAGATTGCTGGAAAGTTTACTCATTAATTACAGACGAATACACCCCTTCTCCAGAGCGATTAAGAGATTGGTTGAGTAACCCAAAAAGCAATGGATACGAAGCTTTGCATACAACGGTGATGGGTCCTCAAGGAAAATGGGTAGAAGTGCAAATACGTTCTAAGCGAATGAATGAAATTGCTGAAAGAGGTTTGGCTGCACACTACAAATACAAAGAAGGTGGCGGGGAAGAAGATCGATTTGATAAATGGTTTGGACAAATTAGAGAAGTCCTAGCTACACACGATACTGAAACGGTTGATTTTTTACAAGATTTTAAAACTTCTTTTTTAGCAGAAGAGATATATGTTTATACGCCAAAAGGCGATGTAAAAATGTTGCCCGTTGGCAGTACTGCACTTGACTTTGCTTTTTCTATACACTCTGCTATTGGCACAAAATGTATTGGTGCAAAAGTGCACCACAAATTAGTACCTATCAGCCATAAATTACGCAGTGGCGATCAGATAGAAATTATTACAAGCAACAAACAAAAGCCTTCCGAAGATTGGCTTAATTTAGTAGTTACTGCTAAGGCAAAAAGTAAAATCAAAGACTCACTGCGTGAAGAAAAAAGAAAAATTGCAGACGATGGAAAATATACATTGCAAAAAAAATTAGAAGGCCTTGGTGCAGCATATAAACCAACATAATATTGAGGAATTAGTACATTTCTACAAACAGCCTTCTTCCTTAGACTTATTGTACAAAATTGCTACTAAATCTATTGACCTACGCGAGTTAAAAGACTTCCATGTTTTAGGTGATAAATTAGAACATCCCAAACCCAAACCAGTAGTTCAAGAATTAGCAATAGACCAACAAAAAAATTATACTAAAAAAGATTCTGAACTAATTATTTTTGGAGAAAGCAGTGATAGAATTGTTTATAATTTAGCCAAATGCTGTAACCCAATTCCTGGAGACGATGTGTTTGGATTTGTGACTACTGGAAAAGGTTTAATCATACATAGAATTAGTTGCCCCAATGCCGCTCAATTAATGGCCAGTTACGGACACCGAGTAGTTAAAACCAAATGGGCTAAAAACAAAGAGATCTCGTTTTTAACTGGTTTAAAAATTATTGGAATGGACGATGTAGGTGTGATTAATAAAATAACCAATGTAATTAGCGGAGAAATGCGGGTGAATATTGCAGCCCTCACCATTGAATCGGCAGAAGGTATTTTTAGGGGAACTATTAAAGTTTTTGTTCACGATAAAGAGGAATTAGAAGAACTAGTAGATCGATTAAAACAACTCAATGGCATACAAACAGTTGATCGTTTTGACACGGAATCCGTTGCCTGATAAACTTTTGCAAAAATGTCAATAAAATGATAACTATTTAATTTGAATCATTTAGTAATTACTCAAAATCAAGGCTTATTTTTGCAACTATTCAAAACAAATTTATGGTTGATGTTATTCTAGGTTTACAATGGGGCGATGAAGGCAAAGGAAAAATTGTCGATTATTTTGCACCCAATTACGATATCGTAGCGCGTTTTCAGGGTGGTCCAAATGCAGGTCATACCTTGTATGTAGAAGGAAAGAAAATGGTATTGCACCAAATTCCGTCTGGTATTTTTCACCAGAACAAAGTAAATATTATTGGGAACGGTGTGGTATTAGATCCTGTCACGCTTAAAAGAGAGTGTGATGCAGTTGCCGCATATGGTATTGATGTAAAAAAGAACCTGTTTATTTCTCAGAGAACCAATATCATTGTTCCAACCCATCGTGCACTAGACAAAGCTTCTGAAATGTCTAAGGGTGAAAGTAAAATAGGATCAACTTTAAAAGGAATTGGACCTGCCTATATGGATAAAACAGGCCGCAACGCAATTAGAGTAGGTGATTTATTAGACAAAAGCTTTACAACCCAATACATTAAGCTCCGATTAAAGCACCAAAAACTATTAGATAATTTTCATTTTATTGAAGATATTTCTGCTTGGGAAGAAGAATTTTTTGAAGCATTAGAGTTTTTGAAAACTTTGAACGTAATTAATTGCGAATATTATATTAATGATCAAATAGGTAAAGGCAAAAAAGTATTGGCAGAAGGCGCACAAGGCAGTATGCTAGATATTGATTTTGGAACTTTTCCATTTGTTACCTCTTCTAATACCATTTCTGCAGGCGTTTGTACCGGTTTAGGTATTTCTCCCAAACAAATCAACGAAGTAATGGGTGTAACCAAAGCTTATTGTACTAGAGTTGGCGGCGGACCTTTTCCTACTGAATTAAATGATGCCACTGGCGAAGAACTTAGAAAAATTGGCAGTGAGTTTGGTGCAACTACAGGCAGACCACGTAGATGTGGATGGATGGACCTTGTAGCACTACAATATGCTTGTATGATTAATGGGGTTACCCAAGTGATTATGACCAAGGCAGATGTATTAGATTCTTTTGAAGACCTTTCTGTTTGTACTGCTTATAATGTTAATGGTGTGGAAACCAAGCAAGTACCTTTCCAAATGGCTAAGGCTGATATCGTTCCAATTTTAGAACAATTAAAAGGATGGAAAACAGATACTACTCAAATTAAGCTTGCAACAGATTTACCGGCAACAATGCATCAATATATTGCGTACATTAACGAATATATTGGGGTTCCAGTTAAACATGTTTCGAACGGACCGGGTCGTGATCAAATTGTACATTTATAGAAATTTTAAAGTTTTATAAAGAAAAGACGAATTTTTTT
>JAPLEL010000066.1 GCA_026391415.1 Bacteroidota bacterium | reverse complement strand
TATTTTAATCCTGGCAATTCTATTAAAGACCGCATGGCATTAAAGATGCTGGAAGTAGCAGAAAAAGAAGGAAAAATAAAACCCGGTGGAACCATTATTGAAGGCACAAGTGGCAATACAGGTATGGGATTGGCCCTTGCTGCAGTGGTAAAAGGATATAAATGCATATTTACAACCACCGATAAACAGAGTAAGGAAAAAGCCGATATTTTAAAAGCAGTAGGTGCCGAAGTAATTGTTTGCCCCACTAATGTAGAACCATCAGATCCGCGCTCTTATTATTCCGTTTCTAAAAGACTGGCAACCGAAGTGCCCAATTCTTGGTATGTTAACCAATACGATAATCTTGCCAATAGAGATGCCCATTATGAACAAACTGGTCCTGAAGTTTGGTCGCAAACCGAAGGAAAAATCACCCATTTAGTAGTGGCATCTGGCACTGGCGGCACCATTGTTGGAACAGCAAAATTCCTCAAAGAAAAAAATCCGAATATTAAAGTTTGGGCAATTGATAGTTATGGTTCTCTATTGAAAAAATATTTTGATACCGGCGAGTTAGACCAAAAAGAAGTATACCCGTATATCAGCGAAGGTTTTGGAGAAGATTTTGTTCCTGCCAATTATGATATGCAATTAATTGATTGCTTCGAAAAAGTGACTGATAAAGACGGTGCAGTAATGGCTCGGCGCATTGCTAAAGAAGAAGGAATGTTTTGTGGATACAGTGCTGGCAGTTGTTTACAAGGCGTAATGCAATTAAAAGACCAGTTAAAAAAAGACGATGTGGTGGTATGTATTTTTCATGACCATGGTAGTAGGTATATTGGAAAAATTTACAATGACGAATGGATGATGGAAAGAGGATTTTTAGAAGTTAAAACCTTTCAAGATATTGTGAGTGGCCGAACTAGTAAGCGTTTGGTAACTGTACAACCGAATAATACAGTAGCCGATGCGGTTGAAATGATGAAGAAATATGATATTGAACACATCCCTGTTTTTAGTGATGGAATTAATATTGGTGCAGTAAGTGAAACCGGATTATTCATGAAAGTTTTTGGCAACCCTGAAATAAAAAATCAGTCAGTAGAAAGTGTGATAGAACCAGCATATCCTGTAGTGGCTTTTGATACACCCGTTGAAAGATTGGGCAATTTAATTACCAAAGAAAATGGTGCGGTTTTAGCCAAAGACGAAAAAGGCGATTTTCATATTGTTACCAAGTATGATGTTATTCAAAGTTTGGCTAAATAAAAGCCGAATCATTAGCACAAGGCTGTCCTTATTTCATCCTTCAAAATGACAGCAAACAGACTTAAAAGCTAACAACTGTTTGGCCTAACTGATGTATCTTGCAGACCGATTAAGCAATCAGATTATTCATACAAACACCCAATTTTACAATGAAAAAATACAGAGCCGGGGTACTTTTTGGAGACGAATTAGAAGCCTTATACAACGATGCAAAAGACAATCAATTTGCATTACCAGCAGTAAATACCATTGGAACAAATACCATCAATGCCGTTTTAGAAACTGCAGCAAAAGTAAATTCTCCGGTTATCATTCAGTTTTCGAATGGCGGTGCACAATTCATAGCTGGCAAAGGAATGCCTAACGATCAATTACAAGGAAATATTCAGGGAGGAATCTCTGGTGCTTTACATATTCACAACGTAGCCAAATATTATGGCGTACCGGTTGTTTTACACACCGACCACGCTTCAAAAAAATGGTTGCCTTGGATATCAGGATTAATTGATGCAGGAGAGCAATTTCACAAAGAAAAAGGACAACCCCTTTTCAGTTCTCATATGCTTGATCTTTCCGAAGAAACACTAGAAGAAAATATTGAAACCTCTGTTGCTTTTTACAAACGCATGGCGCCATTGGGCATGGGTATAGAAATTGAACTGGGTGTTACCGGTGGAGAAGAAGATGGTGTTGACAATAGCGATGTAGAAAACGACAAACTATATACCCAACCCCAACATGTTGCCTATTCTTATACAGAATTAAGTAAGGTTGGTAAATTGTTTACCATTGCTGCTGCTTTTGGAAATGTACACGGTGTATACAGCCCAGGCAATGTGCAACTTCGTCCTGAAATATTAAAAAACAGTCAAGACTTTATTCAAGCCGAATTAAAAACCGGCCCTAAACCTGTTTACTTTGTATTCCATGGTGGAAGTGGATCTCCTCAAAACCAAATTCGCGAAGCTATTAGTTATGGTGCCATTAAAATGAATATTGATACCGATATGCAATGGGCTTTCTGGGAAGGTATTCAACAATACTATACAAAAAATGAAGGCTATTTACAAACACAACTGGGTAATCCAGAAGGTGCCGATAAGCCAAATAAAAAATATTACGATCCTCGCGTATGGTTACGCAAAGGAGAAGAAGCATTTATTAAACGTTTAGAAGTTGCATTTGAAGATTTGAATTGCATCAACAGAAACGCATAGTAGAAATCTATTATAGAAACCGCCCTTTAGTTAGGGGCGGTTTTTTAGTTTTAGCATAAAAAAATATTACCTTTCACGTCCAATTGTACTTGCTTTTTATGAAAAAAGAACGAGAAGAAGATTTTGAATCAAATTTAACTGGCGAAGAACCACAAGGAGGTGATACTGCAAAACCAAGATGGTTTAAGCGTATACGTAAGGGTATATTAACCTCCACTGCCGATAAAAAAGAAACCCCAGAAGGACTTTGGAATAAATGCCCAGAGTGTAATTATATCTGTACCACTACTGAATTAAAAGAAAATTTATTCGTTTGCACAAAGTGTAATTATCACCACCGAATTGGCAGTGAAGAATACTACGATTTTTTGTTTGACAATAACGAATACACCGAACTTTTTGATAATATTAAAAGCATAGACGCACTAAAATTTACCGACTTAAAATCTTACCAAAAAAGATTGGATGATATTCATTCCAAAACAGATTTGAAAGATAGTATGCGCGTTGCAACAGGTAAGGTAAATGGCGAAGGCTTAGTGATTGCTTGTATGGATTTTGAATTCATTGGTGGATCATTGGGCAGTGTAATGGGCGAAAAATTTAGCCGTGCTGTTGACTACTGTATCAAGCACCAACTACCCTATTTAGTGATTAGTAAAAGCGGTGGCGCAAGAATGATGGAGAGTGCTTTTAGTTTAATGCAATTGGCTAAAACAAGTGGCAAATTATCGCAACTTAGCGATGCAAAACTTCCTTTTATATCTTTATTAACCGACCCAACTTTTGGTGGAATCTCTGCTAGCTTTGGAATGTTGGGCGATATGAATATTGCTGAACCTGGCGCACTTATTGGCTTTGCCGGGCCTCGCGTAATTAAAGAAACCATAAAAAGAGATTTACCAGAAGGCTTCCAACGAAGTGAGTTTTTATTAGAACATGGTTTCTTAGATTTTATTGTAGATCGTAAAATCTTAAAAGACAAATTGGCACAAGTGGTGCGTTTGTTGAGAAATTAAACTTTCGCATAATTTATTTTTCTGCCAAGAAAGTGTAAGCGGTATGACAAAGGAAATGAACAACAGGCAGGCTTATTTTAATTACCTCATAGAAGATAAATATGTGGCTGGCATTGTATTAATGGGTACTGAAGTTAAAAGTATCCGTGACGGCAAAGTTAGTTTCAACGATTCTTTCTGCTTATTCGATAAAGGCGAACTTTGGGTAAGGGCTTTGTACATTGCCTCCTACACACACGGCAATAATAATAACCACATAGAAGTTCATGATAGAAAACTTTTGCTAACCAAACGCGAGTTAAAAAAGTTAGAAAACAGAATGAAGGAAAAGGGCTATACCATCGTTCCGCTTAAAATATTTTTTACCGATAAAAATCTTGTGAAAATTGAAATTGGATTAGGACGTGGTAAAAAGAATTACGACAAACGCGAAACCATTAAGGGTAGAGATGTAGAGAAAGAAATTAAACGACTACTAAAGCGATAATATAAACTCTTGGTTAATCATCATATCGACGTTTTACGGGTTCTTTATAGGCTAATTGTTCTTCTAAAGATCTTGGGTCAGGATTTTTTGTAATGGCTATTGCCACTTGAAAACTTACAATCAAAAAAACAAAAGAGCCTATTAACTCTTCAAGGCCAAACCAATAACCCCAAAATTTATACAATACCGCCTTTTCTGGGTGTTCCGTTTCGTAAATCACTTCTACTTTATCGCCAGCATGTAAGGTTCTAAAATAATAGGCTGCATCTACCGAAAACTCGTGGTATCCGTTCGAAAAAATAGCTTTTGGTATTTGTTTTTCTGCAGCATTAAAAGGAGAAAGCACAATCGTTGCAGGTGCTTTCTCTCCATCAAAATAATCGGGTTGTCTGGTAAATAAAGTATAGGTACCAAAACAAATAAGGTATAAAAATAAAACAGCTTTGTACAAGGTACTCGTGTTTGCTAGATGATTAATTTGCCAAACTTCTAAAATCTACTGGTACCAATTTACTCACTCCTGGTTCTTGCATGGTAACGCCATAAATCACATCCACAGCACTCATGGTTTGTTTGTTATGGGTTACAATAATAAATTGAGAGTTATCACTGAATTTTTTAATCATCTGTGTAAACTTACCTACGTTGGCATCATCAAGTGGTGCATCCACCTCATCCAAAATACAGAATGGGGCAGGTTTAATTAAGTAGATAGAAAACAATAAAGCAGTTGCTGTTAGTGTTTTTTCGCCCCCACTTAATTGAGTTATGGATGATGGACGTTTTCCTTTTGGTTTTGCAACAATATCAATACCCGTTTCGGCTAAATTAGTAGGATCCACCAAAATCATATCGGCCGTATCTTCTTCGGAGAACAAGGCTTTAAATACTTTTTGGAAATTCTCACGCACTTTATTGAAGGTATCAAGGAACTGCTGATTAGCGGTAGCTTCTACTTCTTGGATGGTTTGTAGTAAACTATCTTTTGCGCTAACTAAATCATTCTTTTGTTCTAAAATAAACTCATAGCGTTTTTTCATTTCAGTATACGCTTCAATAGCCGTTGGATTTATTTCACCCATATTTTCCAAACGCTTTTTCATACGATCAGAACCACTTTGTAATTCCTCTAAACTAGTATCAGTATTTCTTGGCTCTGCAATGATATCATCTAGTTCTACTCTAAACTCTACACTCAAACGCTCTTTCATTCCAGCCAATTGCAATTTCAATTCATTCAAGCGGTCTTTGATTTCAGAAACCAAATGGTCTAACATTTCTTTGCTCTTAACCTTCATGCGCAATGCACTCTCTTTCTCTTGCAAAGCATTTCGTAAATTATAATATGCTTGATCTGCTTCGTTTAATAATTTTTCTTCTATTTCTTTTAAACGCAATAATTCTAATAATTCTGCTTGTACATCTACTAATGCCTGCTCACTCTGTGCAATATTGCTAGATGCTTCTGCTAACTGAGTTGTATTATTTTGAATTTGAAAATGCAAATCGTTTAATTGATTCTCTTTAAAAACCAATTCTTGTTTTAACCCATTGATTTTGCTTTGTTGGCGGGTTAATTGCAGATTGATATCATTGTATTGAACTGATGCATAATTGTATTCCTGTTCTGCTAACTGATACGCTTGCTCCACCACTTGCATTTCATTGGTAGTTGCTTGCATTTGCTCATTCAACAATAACAAAGACTCTCTGGTTTCTGCAATAGCATCTTGTTCATCTTGTAAACGCAATTCAATATCTTCTAAACGCTGTTGACCAGTTTGTTGTGCCAACAATAAATTTTCGTGCTTATTACGTGCCGCAAATAATTGATTGGTTAGCTGGTTGATTTCATTCTCAGTTTGCTTAATGGAATTTTCTTTCAACTGTTCGTTGAAAGTAATTACTTCATTATGCTTGAGTTTAATTTCGGCTTTTAATGCATTGACTACTGCATCTTGTAAAATAATTTCGTCTTGAAGTTTTTCTAAATTCTTAGCACGTCCAATTTTTTTACCTTCAAAAAGCCCTACACTTCCACCAGTTAAGGTGTACTTCCCTTTTACATACTTACCTGTTTTTTCTAAAACAATGGCACCATTACTGTTGACAATTGCTTCTTCATTTTCTGCTATATAAACATTACCTAATAAATACTCGGCTAGTTTTTGATATTGTGCATCTACCTCAATTACATCCAATGCTTTGATGGTATTAGCAGGTTGATGGGTTTCAACTTTAATATCATTGAACTTCTCTAATAAAAAGAAGTTGGCTTTCCCTTTTTTGTTGTCGTCTAATAAATGAACTGCTTGTAAACCTTCTTGTAAATTATTAACTACATAATAATTCAAATAAGGCTCTAACACATTTTCAACTGCTGTTCTATATATTTCTGTTACATAAATAATATCAGATAAAATAGGTGCTTGGTGATTCCAGTTTGGATTCTTGTGCAAGAATTTAATACTCTCTGGATAACCTTCCATTGAATCAATTAAACTTTTCAACAACGCAAATTCATTTCTGCGCGCATCTAATTTGCGGCTTTCTTCGGCTAATTCATTTCGCAATCCTTCCATTTGAGCTTGCGTTTCAAAAATCAACTCTTTTGTTTTTTCGTGTTGGTCTTGTAATTGCTGAAGGTCTATTCGTTTTGCTTCGAGGGTTGTTTCTTTTTCGCCTAATTCAATGGTTAGTTGGTCTATTTGAGAAAGCCTGTTCTGCTTTTCATCACTTAATTGTAATTGTGCCCTTTGCAAATTTTGAATACTTGTATCGGCAACCGCTACTTTTTTCTCTGCATCAAACTGACTTCTTTGAATTTGTTGAAACTGTCCGCGAATAGCATCAACACCCGAACGACTTTCGTCGAATATTTGACGTTTGTCTTCGATATCCATTTTAGAAGTTTCCACACGATCTTGTAAATCTTGTAAACTACTCTCTTCTTCGCCAACTTGTAATTGTGTAAACTCAATAGAGTCTCCAATTGTTTTCAATTGGCCTTCTGCTTTTTCTAAGAAAGATTGTAATCCGGTTTCTTTTTCTTTTAAAAATTGAAGCTTTTGTTGGGCTAGGTTTTTATCATTTTCTTTTCCACGTAAGTTTTGTAC
>JAPLEL010000289.1 GCA_026391415.1 Bacteroidota bacterium | reverse complement strand
TTGTGATTATACTACAAAATAGAATTTCACTTCTGCTATAATTTTAAACAAAATCGTTAATATGGTATTCTTTACAATACCCGTTCAAACAGAATATAAAGGGAAGAAAATTACAGGCACATTAAGAGGCACCTTAATTTATTGGGAGTTTGAGTCTTATTCTAAGTTATTTGTTGAATGTTTTCCAAACAATCTCTTTACAAGTAGAACAACGCTTACAGATAAGTCAGACGCAACAGAAGCCTTGGTAGAAGCATTATTAACTGCTTTTGACCATTATATAGAACCATTTTTAGTATAATTAGCCCTAATTTATATTTTTTACCAAGCTTTCAAACGTATTTGTTTTTTTCTTGCTAGATTGCACAATATAAAGCGTTTTAAAAATTTATTTCGGCTATGACAATTGAGAATTTCAAGTTATTAACATTAGAAGAAAAGCTTTCACAGCTTAAGTATAACGGTGAATTATTAGGTTCTTACGAACGTAATGGAGAACCAAATGCACCAAAAATACCAGTAGATATTTTTGCCTTGTACGATTTTTGGGTTTATTTAAGTGAAGACGAACAAACCGTAATTCCTTCTAGAAGAAATCCTATTGTGGCAGAGCAATAACCAATTAACTTTTTATAAGGACCCCTTCATTGGGGTTTTTTTATGCAATAGCAAGAAATTGTTTACAAAAAAGCAGTTTCTTAATTCAGTCTATCCACATTTTGATTAATTTATGGGAAATCAGTAGTTTCTTTAACAGTATGGTGTTTTGGAAATCTTTAATTTAGCAACGAATGAAAAACAAATTACGCCCAATAATAGCTTTTGTCATCTGCTTATTGGTAAAACAAGTCAGTTTTGCCCAACAAATGGATTCTGTTTTAGCTATCTACGAAGAACAATTTCCTAGAGAGAAAATTCATATTCATTTCGACAGAACCTTGTACAATAAAGATGAAACCATCTGGTATAAATTATATTTACTAGCTGGTAATAATGAATTAACTAAGCAAAGTAAAAACGTATATGTAGCTTGGTACGATACAAGTGGAAATTTATTAAAGCAAACTGCTTCACCACTTTTTCAATCATCAGCCAAAGGCTCTTTTGAAATTCCTGCAAATTATAAGGGTGATTATATTCATGTTAAAGCATTCACTCGCTGGATGCTCAATGAAGATTCAGCCTATTTATTCGAAAAAGATATTCCAATTAATGTTGGAGCAATTACTACAAAAACAAAAAAAGTATTTGCCAAAACCAAACTAGAGGTTTTTCCAGAAGGCGGGTTTTTGGTACAAGGCCTTACCAATCGAGTAGCATTTAAAGCTACCAATCCATCGGGCTTACCAGTAATAATTAAGGGCTTTGTATTAAATGATAAAAACAAAGTAATAGACACTTTAAAAGTGGCACATGATGGTATGGGTATTTTTACTTTAAAGAGTAATCCAGGAGAAAATTATCAATTAAGTTTTACCGACGAAAATGCGCAAAAGTCAATCATACCCTTAGTCATTTCAAAAACAAAAGGGGTAGGCTTAATGGTTGCCATGGATTATGAAAAAGCGTATGTGAGTGTAGAACGAAGCAAAGAATTACCTGCTAATTTTAAGCACTTACATTTACTAGTTCACCAAAATCAACAGGTACTTTATACCGTATCATTTAAAGGAGAAGATAAATTATTACAAAAAGCAACTTTGCCCATAGAAGAATTGCAAACAGGAATTGTACAGTTTTCATTATTTACTGAAGACTGGATTCCACTAGCAGAACGCATTGTTTTTATCAATAATCGTTTGCACGAATTCAATGCAAAAATGAGTGTGCCAATTATTAATATGGCCAAGCGTGGCAAGAATGTTATTGAAATTTTAATATCAGATACGGCAGCTACCAATATGTCAATTGCAGTAACAGATGCATCAATTGTAACGCCCGAAAATCAAACCATTTATTCAGACTTTTTATTGAGTAATGAAATTAAAGGCAAAGTATATCATCCTGCATATTATTTTTCTAGTGATGCGGATAGTGTTGCTGCGCATTTAGACTTAGTGATGTTAACCAATGGATGGAGAAGGTATGATTGGGATAAAATAAAATCTGGGTTGTTGCCAGAATTGCAATATCCCAAAGAAACTGGATTTATGAAATTAACCGGAAAGGTTTTTGGTAATCAAGCACTAAAAACAACCGCCAATTTACAACTCAATTTAATTATAGCGGCTAAGGATAGTAGTACTAAAATGCTTTTCTTGCCAGTAGAAAAAGATGGTTCGTTTCAAGAAAATAGTGCCTTCTTTTTTGATACAGTAAGGGTGTATTATAGTTTTAATAACAATGCAAAATTAACCGATCAATTACAGGTACATATTGAAAATGGCTTGTTAATGCAGCAGTATAGAAAAATTGATTTTAATAAATCAGGTGTTTTGCAAACTTGGAATGATAGTTTGGCTAGGGCGCAACTAAATTTTTATTTATCAGAACAAGAAAAATTAAGAAGACAAATGGCTTCGGCCACTTTGCAAGAAGTAATAGTAAAATCAAAGGTTAAATCGCCCACACAATTATTAGATGAAAAGTATTCAACAGGTTTATTTTCTGGTGGAGATGGCTATACTTTCGATTTAACTAATGAACCACCAATAGGATCTTTAGATATCCTTTCATACTTACAAGGAAGGGTAGCAGGGCTAACCATTAATGGTATGGGCACACAAGCAACCATGAGTTGGCGTGGTGCTGTTCCGGATGTGTATTTGAATGAAATGAAAATGACAGTAGATATGATTCAAACCATTGCAGTTTCTGATATTGCTTTGGTAAAAGTTTTTCGTCCGCCATTTTTTGGATCGGGTGGAGGTGGAAGCGGAGGTGCTATTGCTATTTATACCAAAAAAGGAAAATCTGGTAGGGGTGGTAATGCAAATAACAAAGGCATGGAAAATGCAATACTAGGAGGCTATTCTGTATTTAAAGAATTTTATAACCCTAATTACGAAAAGCCAGCAGCCAATTTTGAAGCCGACAATAGAACAACACTTTATTGGAATCCTTATTTGTTAACCAACAAAAAAAGTCCGCGTATTAAAATTGAATTTTATAATAACGATACGAGTAAAAAATTACAGATTGTATTAGAAGGCGTTAATGCAAATGGTAAGTTAGCAAGGGTTGTAAAAACAATTGAATAATAAATAGCATTATTTTTTTGTAGAATCTCTAACAATCAATTCAGATTTTAGAATAATATTTTCATTGCCAATTAAGGATCTTTTTTTATCTAAATTCTTAAATAAAATTGCAGCTGCTTGCTTGCCCATTTCGTAGGCGGGCTGTGTAATAGTGGTAAGTGAAGGATTCAATAACGGAGCAGTACGCAGGTTAGAAAAGCAAATTACTTTGGTGTCTTTTGGTATATTAATATTAAGTTCATTACAAACATAATAGGTGGTTAACGCTAGTTTTTCTATGGATGCAAAAATACCATCAGGAATTTTATCGGACTGAAACAGTTGTTTGATCTTTTTAAAGTTAGCTTTTTCATCTACTGTACACTTAATTATTCTAGAAGCGGGGGCTTCAATATTGTGTTTATTTAATGCTTCTAAATAACCTTGTTTGCGTTTATTGTCTATAGAAAGGTTTTCAGAAATTGATAAATAAGCAATATCCTTACAGCCATTTTGTATCAGGTGTTCTGTTGCGTTAAATCCGCTAGTAAAATCGTCGGTAGTAATTTTAGCCGTTTCAATTTCATGACAAATTCTATCAAAAAACACAATAGGAATACCCGATTGAATTAAATCATTTAGGTGCTGGTAAGACTGTGTAGCGGTAGATAAAGACATGATTACACCATCTACTCGTCCATTTTGCAAATGCTTTAAAATACTTTCTTCCTTGGCAAATTCGTCATTGGTGCAATAAATGAGTAAGTGATAGTCTTTTTCTTGTGCTACCGATTCTGCGCCACTGATGGCTTGTATAAAATAATTATTGGTTAACTCAGGTGCAATAAGGGCAATGGTTTTGCTTTTATGATGTCTTAAAAATCCTGCATAAGGATTGGGGCTATAACCCATTTTTTGAGCAAGTTCAATGACCCTTTTTTTGTTTTTTTGCCAATTTCGTGACTACTTTTTAGTGCTTTTGAAACTGTTGATACCGAAACATTTAATTCTTTTGCGAGGTCTTTTAGATTAACCATTGAGGGTTGATTTTATTGAATTTCGCTGCTAAAATATTATTTTTCTACGAAAAAAAACTAAAACGTTTTCGCAAATATAATTTCAAATTATAGCTAGATTATAATTTACACGTCTATAATCAGTAATGTTTGCGTTTATTTGCGCAATAAAATAGTACTTGTCAATGAAAAACAATTTTCCATCTTATCAAAATACAGGGTACAAAATGGAGCAAACCATGCGATGGTATGGACCTAATGACCCTGTTAGTTTGTCGGATATTAAGCAAGCGGGTTGTACAGGAATAGTCACAGCCTTACACCATATACCCAATGGTACAGTTTGGACTGCAGAAGAAATCACCAAAAGGAATAATGAAATTGAAGCGGCAGGCTTGGTTTGGAGTGTGGTAGAAAGTGTTCCAGTTCACGAAGCAATTAAAACACAATCGGGCAATTTTGAACAGTATATCAGCAATTACCAAACTTCCATAAAAAATTTAAGTGCATGTGGTATTAAAACAGTGACGTATAATTTCATGCCTGTTTTAGACTGGACAAGAACTGATTTGGCCTATACAGTTGCAGATGGTAGTAAAGCGCTTCTATTTGAGAAAGCTGCTTTTATTGCTTTTGACGCTTTTATTTTAAAAAGAGCCGATGCCACTAATGATTATTCTGCCATAGATATGCAACGTGCCCAAGAGCGCTTTGCTACTATGAGTGAAGCAGACAAAACTTTATTGCA
>JAPLEL010000126.1 GCA_026391415.1 Bacteroidota bacterium | reverse complement strand
TTACCTGAAACTTTCAATGAAAAAGATGCTTATGCCAATTATTTGACTAATAAATACAAATAAATGGATGCTGTTTTTGTTGACACTGATATCATTTTAGACTTGCTTGCAAAAAGAGAACCATTTTATATACATGCTGCCAAACTCTTTTCAGCAGCAGACAAAGGAACCCTAAAAATTAATGTTTCTTCTTTATCTTTTTCTAACCTAAATTATATTTTATCTAAACAATACAATGCCGATCAAGCAAAAAAGAAACTACTAAAATTTAAAACATTAGTATCAGTTTTAGCTGTTACCGATAAAATCATTGACCTATCGCTTTCTTCGGATTTTAAAGATTTTGAAGATGGTATTCAATATTTTACAGCAATTGAACATGCAGTAAAAATTTTACTTACAAGAAACTTAAAAGACTATAAATCTGCAGAAATACCCATTATGACCGCCGAGCAGTTTATTGATCAAGCAGCTTTAAATAAAGAATGATATTTTTTTAATTAAAATACTAGTATATACTTTTTGTATATACTTTTACAATAAAATAACTTGATGAAAACCCTTTCACTAAAACTTGATGACGAAATTTTTGATGAAGCAGAAGAAATAACTACTGTTTTAAATTTAGCAAGGAACAGATATATTAATGAAGCAGTGAATATTTACAACCTATTTAATCGTCGAAAACTGCTTAAAAAACAACTAATAAAGGAGTCTAAAATAACTAGCAAAGAATCCCTAGCATTATTACATGAGCTTGAATTGCTAATTGATGAAAATTAAACAATTTGATATTTGGTTGGCTGATTTAAATCCTAGAATGGGTACTGAACCTGGTAAAACCAGACCTGTTGTAGTGATGCAAACAAATTTGTTACATGACACCCATCCTTCTACAATCATTTGCCCAATTACTTCAAATGTTCAGCCAGAAATTGAATTATTAAGGGTGCATTTAAGAAAAAATCAATTACACAAACCTAGCGATATACTCGTTGATCAAATTAGGGCCATTGACAACAAAAGGCTTTTAGAAAGAATTGGAAAATTAAACCCTGAACAAACAAAAGCAATTAAAAGGAATATTCAGATTGTGTTAGATTTATAGTCGCCTAAAAAATCAAATGGATTTAGAACAATTACGGAATTATACACTTAGTAAACCAGGGGCCGAAGAAACACAACCTTTTGGACCCGATAATTTGGTGTACAAAATCAATGGAAAAATATTTTTATTAACTGATTTTAATAGCCATCCGTTGAAATTTAATGTTAAGTGTAATCCTGAATTGGCTTTAGAATTGCGGGAAGAATTTGCTGCAGTTATTCCTGGTTGGCATATGAATAAAAAACATTGGAATACGGTTATTATTGATGGAAGTATTTCTAACAAACAATTACAAGTATTTGTAGACCACTCCTATGAATTAGTGAAAGGAAAAAATAAAAAATAATTACAGCTTTGCATAATACTTACAAATTGCTTGTAAGCCGCATTCAGCGCATTTAGGACTACGCGCCAAACAAGTATAGCGTCCATGCAAAATAAGCCAGTGATGGGCTGTATGAACTAGTTCAGCAGGAATATTTTTTATCAGTTGTTTTTCTGCAGCTAAAGGCGTTGATGCATTGGTGGTTAAACCCAATCTTGCAGACACTCGAAACACATGCGTATCAACCGCCATATTCGGTTGTTTGTCTATTACACTGGTAATTACATTGGCAGTTTTTCTTCCAACCCCAGGCAATTGCACTAATGCTTCTACTGTCATGGGAACTTCACCAGCAAATTGTGTCATTAGCATATTTGCCATGCCAATTAAATGCTTGGTTTTATTATTTGGATAAGAAATACTTTTAATGATTGGAAATAAATCGTCGAAACTAGCCAATGCCATTTTTGCTGCTGTTGGATACTGCTCAAAAATAAATGGGGTTGTTATATTGACACGTTTATCTGTGCACTGTGCAGATAAAATAACCGCCACCAATAATTGAAATGGATTATCATACAGCAACTCCGTTTCAGCCACAGGTACATTGGTTAAAAAATATTCAATGGCTGTTTGATAGCGTTGTTTTTTGGTCATGTTAAATCAGGCCAGTAATTGGTGTTTAATTATTCTGCTTTCTTTTTTGAAGCATACGCCATGATAGCTAATAATGTGGCATCACTAGGCGATTTTAAATCTAATTTATCTAGTTGCTGCATACCCAATTGCAGTAAGTCTAGCTGGTCTTTTAAAGATTGGTCTTCGGCTATGGCTTTTTGAATAGCATCAGTCATTTCTGGCGACGCTTCGTTGTATAAGTAACTCATTAAATCCTCCGCTTTAATTTCTTTCATAAAATGATACAAAAATGGCTAAGAGGGTACGGTATTCTAAAAACGGCGAACTGTAAATAATATTGCAGTTGAAGCCTAATAAACCCAAGAAAATTAGAAATATAAGGCGAACGAAAGGATAACTAATTTATTTTATATGAGCTGAATCTTCTACTGTAAAGATCTCTTCGCCGTCTTTTTTCATCAAATACCTTTCGCGAGCAAACTTTTCAAGTGCAGCAGGGTTGCTTTGTAAATCTGTGAGTGTTTTTTTGGCTTTGGCAATTTCTTGCTGGTAGTATTGCTTTTTTGCTTCTAGCTTTTGGAGGTCGGCCTTGCGTTCTTGCTGCTGAAAATAATCGCGTTGGTCAACAAACAACATCCATACTAAAAAAAATACGCTTGCTATAACATATTTGTTAGAAAGTATTTTAGTTGTTGTTTTTATCATATTCAATAAAGGTTATCAACCCAAATTTAAAATAAATTTGGGTTGATAACTACATTTTATTCAAACTATTTTGTGCCAAATTTAATTTTCCCTTTTGGATAGATAGCAGTATTACCCAATGCTTCTTCAATACGTAATAATTGGTTATACTTAGCCATACGGTCTGAACGTGATGCAGAACCTGTTTTAATTTGTCCGCAGTTTAATGCTACTGCTAAATCAGCAATAGTGGTATCTTCTGTTTCACCACTTCTATGACTCATGATAGTATTATAGCCATTGTGTTGCGCCAAAGTAACCGCATTGATTGTTTCGGTAATCGTACCAATTTGGTTTACTTTAACTAGCAATCCATTGCCAATTTTTTTATCAATCCCTTGTTGTAAACGCTTTACATTGGTAACAAATAAATCGTCACCAACTAATTGACACTTGCTTCCAACTGCATTGGTTAAAGCTTTCCAGCCATCCCAATCGTCTTCTGCCATTCCATCTTCAATAGAAGCTATTGGATATTTTTTAACCCAGCTTTCCCAAAATTTAACTAGCTGATCGCTGCTCATTTCTTTACCACTGCTTTTATGGAATACATATTTTTTCTTTTTGTTATCCCATAGTTCGCTGTTTGCAGCGTCCATAGCAATAACAATTTGAGAACCTGTTTTGTATCCTGCAGCAGTAATTGCTTCTAATACAGTTTCAATGGCTTCTTCGTTGCTTTGAATATTTGGTGCAAATCCACCTTCGTCTCCAACATTGGTGCTGTATCCTTTTTTCTTCAATACTGTTTTAAGTACATGAAAAATTTCTACACCCCAACGTAATCCATCACTGAAGCTAGAAGCACCTACTGGTACAATCATAAATTCTTGAAAATCAATTTTATTATCGGCATGCGCACCACCATTTAAGATATTCATCATTGGAATAGGCAATGTTTTAGCATTGGTTCCGCCAATATAACGGAACAATGGTAAACCAGCTTCGTCTGCTGCTGCTTTTGCTACTGCCATACTAACTGCCAAAATAGAATTAGCACCTAATTTTGCTTTATTGGGAGTTCCGTCTAAATCAATCATTACCTGATCAATAGCTGCTTGCTGTGAAACATCATAACCAATTAAGGTTTCTGCTATAATATCGTTTACGTTTTTTACTGCTTTTAAAACGCCTTTTGCGCCATACTTCTTTTTATCGCCATCGCGTAATTCTACTGCTTCGTGAATACCAGTACTTGCGCCACTTGGCACAGCTGCACGACCCATTGCACCGTCATCGGTTAATACATCTACTTCAACGGTTGGGTTGCCTCGACTATCTAAAATTTGACGGGCATGAACTTCTACAATGTAACTCATGATTGCTTTTTTGTGATTATTATGACTGAATGAGGGTGCAATTTAAGCATTCCTAGCAATTACAACCCTTTGTTTTATTAGATTTTACGCCGATACAACTGTTAATGCTCTAAAAATATCCTCTAAACTATTGCCTTCTGTTTGTAATGAAACTATGTTTAGGTTTTCTGCAATGGTGAGTGATAGCAACTGTTTACGAACCAAGTTCTATTGCTTGAAATTGCGCAAAACTATTTGCTAATACAGCTTCTTTAAAAACAACCCGAACCTGATAAAAATCTTTCTTTGTTTTTTTCAGATTGGCCAAGCTATCATTGGCTACAATTTTTCCCTTGTTAATAATAATTACCCGATCGCAAATAGCTTCTACTTCTTGCAAAATATGCGAAGAAAATAAAACCGTTTTATCTTTCCCTTGCGCTTTAATGACATTTCTAATTTCTATAATTTGGTTAGGATCTAATCCACTTGTTGGTTCGTCTAAAATTAATACTGCTGGATTGTGAATGAGTGCGGCAGCAAGCCCTACTCTTTGTTTATAGCCCTTAGATAACTGATGAATCTTTTTTGCTGACTCTAGTGTTAACCCAGTTAATACAATAACATTTTCTATAGCAGCTGCTTTATTACTAATACCATGAACACCCGCAATAAAATCTAAATATTCACGCACATACATTTCTGGATACAAAGGATTGGCTTCGGGTAAATAGCCTATCTTTTTTTTCACTGCTATTGGATCTAATTCAATTTTTTCTCCGCATACTTTTACCGTTCCAGCATTGGCCATCAAATAGCCTGTAATAATTTTCATCGTGGTACTTTTACCCGCACCATTGGGCCCTAGAAATCCTACAATTTCACCTTGGTTAATTGAAAATGAAATGCCATCCACGGCTTTTTGCGTGCCATATATTTTTTCTAAGCCTTCCACTTCTATACTCATGCTTAACTATTTCCTGTAAAAATACCGAAAGCAAGTATACAATTGTTTGTTTATTGGTTAATGGTATGATAAGAATTTTACGTTCAATTTGGCTTATATTTACCGTACTAAAATGGTCCTTAAATTGCTTTTCCATGCGCTATCCTTATCAAATTGAATCTTACGACGCTTATAAAATTGCTTACCAAAAAAGTATTGAAAACCCTAGTGCGTTTTGGGGCGATATAGCAGAAAATTTTACTTGGCATAAAAAATGGGATGAGGTATTGAATTGGAATTTCACCGAACCAAAAATAGAGTGGTTTAAAGGGGGCAAACTCAATATCACAGAAAACTGTTTAGACAGGCATTTAGAAGAACAGGGTGATATGCCTGCCCTGATTTGGGAACCCAATGACCCAGAAGAACACCATCGAATTATTACTTATAAAAAACTACACGAAAAAGTTTGTCAATTTGCGCATGTATTAAAAAACAATGGCGTTAAAAAAGGCGATCGTATTTGCATTTATATGGGCATGATTCCCGAGCTAGCTATAGCTGTTTTAGCAAGTGCTAGAATTGGCGCAGTGCATAGCGTTGTGTTTGGTGGATTCTCTGCACAAAGTATTGCAGATAGATTGTATGATGCACAAGCAGAATTTGTAGTTACCTGCGATGGCGCTTATCGTGGCGCAAAAGACATCCCTTTAAAATCTGTTATTGACGATGCGCTCATTGGTAATAAAACCGTAAAAAAAGTAATTGTTTGTACACGAACAAGAACAGCTGTTTCAATGATTAAGGGTAGAGATATTTGGTGGGAAGATGAAATTAAAAAGGTTGAAACAATGGGCTTGCTTGATTTTCCTGCAGAAGTAATGGATGCAGAAGATCCTTTGTTTATTTTATATACTTCTGGATCAACCGGAAAACCAAAAGGTGTAGTCCATACTTGTGGTGGATACATGGTTTACACCAACTATACTTTTGTAAATGTGTTTCAATATAAAACCGGCGATATTCATTTTTGCACCGCAGATATTGGTTGGATTACCGGACACAGTTATATCGTTTACGGACCTTTAAGCGCAGGTGCTACAACGCTTATTTTTGAAGGGATTCCCACCTTTCCAGACGCAAGTAGGTTCTGGGATATTGTAGACAAATTCAAAGTAAATATTTTATATACTGCGCCTACTGCCATTAGAAGTTTAATGGGTTTTGGCTTAGGGCCATTGCAAGGAAAAAATCTTTCTTCCTTAAAAATATTAGGAACAGTTGGAGAACCGATAAACGAAGAAGCCTGGCATTGGTACAGCGAACACGTTGGTAAAAACAATTGCCCCGTTGTAGATACTTGGTGGCAAACAGAAACAGGCGGTTGTTTAATAAGTAATCTTGCAGGCATTACACCTGCGGTTCCTAGTTGGGCTACACTTCCTATGCCAGGATTAGAAATGTTATTGGTAGATGAAAATGGAAAAGAAGTAATTGCACATGGCGATGAAACTGTTTCTGGAAATCTATGTATTAAATCTCCTTGGCCTGGTATTTTACGAACCACTTATGGAGACCATGAAAGGTGTAGAACAAATTATTTTGCAACCTATCCTAATTTATATTTTACAGGCGATGGCGCACTAAGAGATAAAAATGGTTTTTATAGAATCACTGGAAGAGTAGATGATGTATTGAATGTAAGTGGTCACCGGATTGGTACTGCAGAATTAGAGAATGCCATTAATATGCACGCAGGTGTGGTAGAAAGCGCTGTAGTAGGCTATCCGCACGATGTTAAAGGACAAGGTATTTATGCTTTTGTTATTTATCAAGCATCGCAGGAGCAAGACATACCTGGCACTGGAGAACTAGTAAAAAAAGATATTTTACAAACCATTACAAGAATTATAGGCGCTATAGCCAAACCCGATAAAATTCAATTTGTAACAGGTTTGCCAAAAACTAGAAGCGGCAAAATTATGCGCAGGATTCTACGCAAAATTGCAGAAGGCGAATTAGATAGCGTTGGCGATATTTCAACACTATTAGATCCGGGTGTTGTAGAAGAAATTAAAAATGGAAGACTATAAATGTGGTTCGTGTAATTCTACGGGCTTCCTTTTTTTCTTACGTTCTTTCATGTTCATTAATTCTACAGCAAAGGAGAATGCCATAGCGAAATACACGTAATTTTTTAATTGCAAATTGTGTAGTTGCTCGCTATTCCACCCTTCTACTAGTAATACAAATCCTATCATTACTAAAAAAGAAAGTGCTAGCATTTTTAAGGTAGGATGTTTGTGTATAAATGATGAAATAGCCGGACTAAATAAAAACATAATAATCATTGCAATAACAACGGCAACAATCATTATTTCTATATGCTTGGCGGTACCTCCTGCTGTAATAATGCTATCAAAACTAAACACCATATCAATCAAAATAATTTGAAATACTGCCTTAGAAAATGACAATGGTTTAGAAACAATTCCTGCTTCAAGATCTGCATCGCCTTCTAATTTTTCGTGAATTTCTTTGACTGTTTTGTAAATTAAAAAAAGGCCGCCAGCCAACATCACCAAACTTGATAGGTCGAAACTTTTTTCAAAAACAGTAATTACAGATTTGCCTTTTTGAGCAAGCAACCAGGTTAAACCAAATAATAAAATTGAGCGCATGACCATACCCGTAACCATCCAAGTAACTCTTCCTTTTTTTTGGTCTTTATTGGGTAACCGATTTAATATGATGGAAACAAAAATCACATTGTCAATTCCTAATACAATTTCTAAGACTACCAAAACCAAGAAACTAACCAAGCTATCCATGGTAAATAAATACGACATCTCTGTAAATTTAGATAGCAAATATAACGAGTCAAAACAATACTTAGCCCTTCATTAAATTAATTGAATTACCCGACCATTCTGGGAATAAAATTTTATTATCATTGATACTTAAATGACGATTGGCTACTGCGCTAAATACCGATCTAAAATCGGTACTTACTGGTAAATCTCGACCATCTTCAAGGTCTTCTTTGGCTAAAGATTTTAAGTTTTGATACACTTTACCGCCTTGTACATCATTGCCTAAAACAAACAAACAACTAGCTCTGCCATGATCTGTTCCACCAGTGCCATTTTGGTGTGCAGTGCGGCCAAACTCGGTCATAGTCATTACAGTTACATCGTCTTGATAAGCTGACAAGTCTTTCCAAAAAGCTGCAATAGAATCACTAAAATCTTTCAGGTTTCTAGCCAACGTACCATTAGTGGTTCCTTGGTTTACGTGGGTATCCCATCCACCACTTTCTGCAAACGCCACTTCTAAACCCAAATTCATTTTTATTAAAACAGCTATTTGTTTTAAAGCGTTTCCAAGAGCTGAAGTAGGATAAACTACCTCTTTTGCTGGTTGGTAATTTTTTAAGGTATTAATGTTAAGCATTTTAAGCGCATCGAAACTTTCTTTACCCGTTTTGCTCAATAAACTACTAGAAGTTTGATCATACAATTGCTCAAATGATTTTGAGGCTGAATTCATTGTAATAGGCGTATTGCGCGCTTGAATGGCAAAATCTTGAAGGTTACTAATGGCAAGTGCTTCATTATTGCCATACAAACTCCTTGGCAAAGAATTGGTTAAACTTACCGCCCTAAATGGGCTTACTTCATGCCCCATTAATCCTACAGCTCTATTTAACCAGCCGCTGGCAGTTCCCTTATTATAAGGTGTTCCAGCTTCCATATAATCTTGTGCATCAAAATGACTACGCGTATTATTAGGGCTTCCTACACCATGTACAATGGCCATTTGTTTATCGGTAAAATAACCAGACAATGCAGCCATTGCTGGATGTAATCCAAATTTGCCGTCTAAATCAATTAAGCCACCTTCTTTTTCGGAAGGACTCATGTATAAACTTGGGCGGAGTGTTTTTAAATTGTTATCGGCATAAGGGCTTACCGTCATTAATCCATCCATGGCTCCTCGCTGAAAAATACAAACAAGGGTTTTATTTTTTTTATAGGGTTGTATGATTTTATTGCTATTTGCTGCTTGTGCAATAAAACTAGGAAGTCCTCCAAAACCAGAAGTAAATAATGCTAGTGCACCCGATTTCATAAAAGCGCGACGTTCTATCATATTCAATATTTTATTTACGTTGAAATTCAGGTGATCCAATAATTACTCCTGTAACCTGCGATACGGTTGAATTGTTGCCAGTAGTTACCGCCATTGATTGATTCTGTTTGCGCATTCCAGCATTCGAATTCCTTTTTAAAGAAGGCATTGACTGCATCATATCTGTTTCAGGCACTAATTCAGGCTGTGACAATTTGCTTGTTGCATCGGCAATTTTGTTGGCCATATTTTCGTCACGCACTAGTGCAGATAAGCGTTTGATGTTTTCGGATTGGTTTCTTTCTGGTAATAATAACTTACTATAAATACGCAATGCATCTTCAATACTTTCAGGTTCATGGTTTTCATTGAGGGCTAGTAAATCTAATGTTACTCCTGGAATTTTTCCTGTAGCAAATGCTAGTCCAAAATTCATTCTATTTAATAATGCGCCTGTGTTAATCCAATAATCACCTTTGTCTGGAAAGCCTGTTGGGGCTTGATAAAAATAAAAACGTTGCCCCATTTTATTACACCAATTAAAAATTTGTAGGGGTTGTTTAATAGTTGCATTGGTAGCCCTAATAGCACTAATAGCTAATTCAAAAGGTGATTTTATTTTTTCGCGTAAAGCATCTTCTTTCCAAAACTCAATACTACTTACCATGGTTAATAGTACCTCTTTTATATTTCCATTGTGCTTTAAAAAACTTGCAGCCATTTCTTGAACCAATAAATCTGAAGGATGATCGCTAACAAAACGATTG
This sequence comes from Bacteroidota bacterium, assembly GCA_026391415.1. Taxonomy (GTDB): domain Bacteria; phylum Bacteroidota; class Bacteroidia; order Chitinophagales; family Chitinophagaceae; genus Sediminibacterium. Next base: position 4,878 of record JAPLEL010000126.1, on the reverse strand, counting down.
GCTAATTTTTTACAAATAAATTTTGCAGTGGATGGATGACTACTTAATAGTTCTAATACTTTCATCCCCTCGTAGTAACCGCCAAATTCAGGAAATGTTTTCCCAAGAATTTGTTTAGCTGATTCATCGTGTTTGTCGGCATGAAACACAAAATCACCTTGATAAACAAACCCCCTTTTTTCCATATTATCCTTACCTATTTTTTCAATCAATTTCCTTCCAGGTGCATCATTTAACAAAGGCATAACGGCCCATCCTGTTAAGGCTTTGGCTATTGCTGTTACATCATTTTGCGTATAACCACCATCTACCCCAAGTGTATGTAATTCCATTACTTCTCGGGCATAATTTTCATTGAGGCCTTGGTTTTTTTTAGCTGCTACTGCTTGTTTTAAAAACGTATTTCCTGGTTTATCGGTATCTTTTAATCGATCATTTAAAGATTTTTGTAATCGTTGTTGCATTGCCACTCTTGCTGGACTTTTAGATAATTCATTATTATCACTTACACTTGAAGCATTGTCTAAATATTCCAACATAGCAGGATGCTTAGCTGTTGCAAACACCATTTGTTTAAAATCAGCGGTAACATAAGGACGGATTGCATCTCTTTCGTAGGGTAAAACAAATTGTTGGCACTGAGGTTTTGTAAGCGATACATTAAAATGATTAAACCAAAAATCAGTGAGTACTTCGTGTAATTGATTATTGCTGTATGCTGCCCTAAGAACTTTTTGATTGATTAATTGTGTTTGTAATTCTTGAAAAGGTTTTAACCCTTCTTTATCCATAATTTCTTTTAACTGCGCACGATATTCTTTGCGTTCTAATGATTTTACAGAATCCTTAACGATTAATTTATGTTTGATGGCTAATCTAAAAATTTGACCTGGGGTTAAATAGGTATTGGCAATTGTTTCATTACTTAACAACAATGCATCTAAATTTTGAAGGTGCGCAGTCAATTCATCATCTGCTTCTTTGCCTTTCAATTGTGCTTCTAACCAGTTTTCTAAGCCTTGTGCTACAACGGCATCAACTTCGCCAGGCTTTGCACCAAAACTAAACCGATTTAATAAATGAGCAGCTGCTTGTTGGGTGGTTAATCCTGCTTTTTTATAGGGAAGTCGAATACTTGTGCGAGAATCAAAATTGCTTGTAGTTGTAAATGCAAAAATTACCGTTAGTAAAGATCCTATTATAATTGTTTTAAACATTCTTTTTAATGGCATAACAATTGATTTATTATTGGATGGCTTATTGGCGCATAAGTTTAATGAATCTTATAAATACTATGCTTTTCTAGCAACCTTGTACAAAATCATACCCATTGCAGCAAAGAAAAACGTAACCAAAACAAAATATCCACCTGTTGAAATAGCATTGCTAATACTAGCTTCCATACTCACTGCATTTAATAATTTTTCGCCAGATTCCGATCCCGCTACAAAAGCAATCACTACACCCGCAACGGCTCCACCTGCAACGAGTCCGGTTGCAAATAAATTTCCTTTACCCAATTCATCTTCATCTACAGATTTTGCTTTGCCTTCTTTAGCTTGTTTCATTTCAACAATACCACGAATAGCACCACCAATAAAAATAGGCAATGTAGTAGCAAGTGGTAGATATGCGCCTACTGCAAAACTGAGTGATTTAATACCACAGAGTTCCATAGTGATGGCTAAAAAAACACCAGCAAATACATACTGCCAGTCTAAGTTTTGCGATAAAATTCCTTTAATTAGTGTGGCCATTAAAGTGGCTTGAGGAGCAGGATATTTTTCGGTACCAATAGCATGGTGTATGCCCTGGCTAAGCATTTCAGTAGTTGGTTTGTCTAAAAATTTAACCGTTAAACCAATAACAATTGAAGAAACAATCGCTCCTACAAATAAAGCGATTTGTTGGTTGCGTGGCGTAGCACCAACAATATATCCGCTTTTTAAATCTTGCGAAGTAGCACCGGCATTAGCAGCAGCAATACAAATCATTCCTCCTACAACTAGTACTAGTGGTTCGAACGATTGACCTGTCCAACCCACACTTAAAAAAATCAAACTAGTGCCCATTACTGTTGCAATAGTCATTCCGCTAATTGGATTGTTTGAAGAGCCAATTAATCCCACAATTCTAGAAGATACAGTTACAAATAATGCACCGAATATAATTACCAAAACCCCAATTAATAATTTTTGAATTAAGCTATTTCCAGGCACTTGTGGCAGTACAGTAATTAATGCAATCAATCCTAGTGTTCCCCAACCTACCCATTTTAAACTTAGGTCTTTATCGGTACGTAAAATAGCAGGTGAGCCAACAGTATTTTCTGATTTTAACGAAGCAATACTTCCTTTAACAGATTTTACAATTGTGGGGATAGTCTTTAATAAAGTAATAATTCCACCAGCAGCAACGGTACCTGCACCAATTTGACGAATAAATGCATAATAAATCGCCGATGAATAATCAGCAAAACTATGTGTGACAGGATTCCAATTTCCTTTGCCCCCAGCTTTTGTTAGGTCGGCTAAATAACCCAATTTTACTAATTGATTTGCTATCACATCTGCGGGAACTAAGGAAGACATTAGGGGAATGAAAACCAACCAACTCAGTACACCACCTGCAACTAATACACCGCCAATTTTTGGCCCAATAATATATCCAACGCCTAAATATTCTGGTGTAATTTCTCCACTGATTTTTGCAGATGGGAAAAATTTATTGGCTTGCTTAGTAGCATAATAAGGCGTTTCAGCAATTACATGCATAATTTTTTGTAGGATGGCATATACAAATGCAACGCCCAATCCCCAGAAAGCAGTTTTGGCAAAATCGCCACCCTTCTCTCCTGCTTTTAATACATCGCCACAAGCCGTTCCTTCGGGATAAGGTAAGTTATCGTGTTCATTGACTATCAAGGCCCTTCTTAATGGAATCATTAAAAGTGTTCCTAATAATCCACCAACAATGGCTAGTATTAATATGGTGAGATAATTAAAATATTCAGCGCTATCTGGTGATGATAAAAACAAAAACCCTGGCAAGGTAAAAGCTACCCCTGCAGCAATACTTTCTCCTGCCGATCCTGTGGTTTGAATAATATTATTTTCTAAAATAGTTGTCTTTAAAAATTTTCTGCCCAAGGTAATAGCAATCACCGCAATAGGGATAGAAGCCGACACGGTTAATCCTGCTTTTAATGCCAAATAAACAGTGGCTGCACCAAAAATTACACCAAATAAACTGCCTACTAAAATTGACTTTACCGTTAGTTCGGCCATGTTTTTTTCTGGGGCAACAAAGGGCTGGAAAACTTTTTTTTCTTCAGACATACAAATTATTTTATTGCTTAAATTTAAGAAAAAAAGGCGATGAAAAAATCATCGCCTTTTTTTAAATTACTTATTGGTGCATCATTTTTTTCAACTTACTCGATAGCAAGAAAAGTATTAAAGAAGCTACTCCTGCCATTCCTACAAACAACATAAAGAAATCGTATAAATTAGTAATTTGATAGCCTAAAAACGAAGTAGTTTTTCCATCGGGATAATACCCACTTAATAAACCTGCTAATTTATTGGCAAATGCATTAGCCGTAAACCATACCGCCATTAATAAAGAACCAAATTTTAAAGGTGCTAACTTGTTTACCAACGACAAGCCTATTGGCGACAAACAGAGTTCTCCCATGCTATGCATCATATACATGCCTGAAAGCCAAATCATACTCACTTTTACATTTGCTTGAACATCTTTTACACCAAATGCAATCCATAAATAACCAACAGCTAATAAAAATAAACCAATAGCCATTTTAAAAGGAGAAGCTGGTTCACGCTTTCCCATTTTAAGCCAAAGCCACGCAAACACTGGTGCTAAGCCAACTACAAAAATGGAATTTAATGACTGAAAAAAACTAGAAGGTACTTTAAAAAAACCTAGGTCTCTTTGGGTTTGTTCTTCGGCAAAAAATGTTAGAGAGGCTCCTGCTTGTTCAAATGCACTCCAGAAAAAAATCACAAAAAATGAAACCGAAAAAATAACAGATACCCTTGTTTTTTCTATGGTTGATAAAGATTTATCGGAATAAATAATTCCTGCAATCAATATTATTGAAGCAATTAATAAGTAAAAAAGATAGTTCACTACTTTGGCATCAATGTATAATAAACCAATGGTAGTAGCAGAAATTAACGCAAGAATTAATACCATATTTAATGGCTTTAATAATTTTTTAGGGGCACCTGCTGGTGTTAATCCTATGATTGATTTATCTGGTGCTATTACGTATTTATTATTTAAAACATATAAAGTAATTACACTAATAATCATGCCAATTCCGCCCGCTAAAAATGCCCATCTAAAATCGGCAGGATTTCCGGTGTCTCCAAAGAACCCGCAAACAAAGGGTCCTAGCGCACCTCCCGTATTAATCCCCATATAAAAAATGGTATAAGCAGAATCAATTCTTTTATCGGCTTTGGGATATAGTTGCCCCACCATCGATGAGATATTGGGTTTAAAAAATCCATTTCCAGCAATCATTAATCCTAGTCCTGTAAAAAACAGAATCATAGCCATATCTGGTGAACTAGCATAAAATGTTCCGCAAAAAAACAATACAAATTCTCCAATAGCCATTACAATTCCACCTGCTATAATAGAACGTCGGTTGCCCCAATATCTGTCTGCAATATATCCGCCTAATAATGGTGTGAGGTATATTAAACTCGTGTAGCTGCCATATAAATTAGAAGCAAAAACTTTGTCGAACAACAAGGCTTTTGTCATAAACAATACCAAAATGGCGCGCATACCATAGTAGTTAAATCGCTCCCACATTTCGGTTGCGAATAAAACATACAGCCCTTT